>JAUIHJ010000141.1 GCA_030432015.1 bacterium | reverse complement strand
ACTGGCAAGCTGGAGGCGCCTCTGCCCTTGCCCCGCCCTTCTGGCCTGAGTATTGAGGGCTGACGTTTCAGCTTGCGGAAGGCGCGATCATGGAGTTTTTGCTCGACCCAGCGGTGCTGGTGGCCTTTGCCTCACTGGTGATTCTTGAGATCATTTTGGGCGTGGACAACGTCATCTTCATCATTGTTCTGTCCGACCGTCTACCCGAGCACCAGCGCCCGACGGCGCGCCGGTTGGGCATTGGCATGGCGCTGGTCTCGCGCATTTTGCTGCTGTTCTCCATCTCCTGGATCATGAACCTGACCCAGCCCGCGCTCACAATTCCCTTTGTTGAGCACACCCTAACCTGGCGCGATTTGGCCCGGTCAGTCACCCTCGATTCGCGACTTCCTGGCACCGAAACATGGGCTTGTCCGGCTGTATTCAGTATCATGGGTGACCTTGCCATACCCTAAGAGAGGATCACCATGAGACTGTTAGCTGGCCTTGTTCTTGTTTGCCTTGGTGCAGGAGTCAATCCCGCGCATGGCCAACCAAACGAGGCGAAACCCGCCTACAACGTGCTCTTTATCATTTCGGACGACCTCACGGCGACCGCGCTCTCGTGCTACGGCAACACGGTTTGCGAGACACCGAACATTGATCGGCTCGCCGCCCGCGGAACCCGATTCACGCGTGCCTATTGTCAGGGTACCTACTGCGGTCCATCGCGGGCTTCGTTGATGTCAGGGTACTACCCGCACGCCACCGGCGTGCTGGGTTACATCAGTCCCAGAAAAGCGATCGGCGATCGCGCCACGTGGGCGCAACATTTCAGGAACGCCGGTTACCGCACGACGCGTGTCAGCAAGATCTTTCACATGGGCGTCCCCGGCGGAATCGAAAAGGGTGACGACGGCGCGGATGACCCCAGATCCTGGACGGAACGCTTCAACAGCCAGGGACCTGAATGGAAGGCGCCCGGCGTGGGTGAGACGCTCGAAGGAAATCCAGATGGCAAGAAACCGGTCAAGGGTGGGAATACGTTTGTCGTTGTCGAGGCAGAGGGCGACGACCTGGTGCACTCGGATGGCAAGACGGCGGCCAAGGCTTGCGAGCTGATCCGCCAGCACAAGGACGAACCGTTCTTCCTGGCTGTTGGATTTGTGCGGCCTCACGTTCCCTTTGTCGCGCCCAAGCCGGATTATGCGGCGTTTCCATTTGAGCAAATGATGTTGCCGGAAAAAGTCGCGGGCGATTGGGACGACATTCCGAAAGCTGGCATCAATTACAAGACCAGCGAGAACATGCAGATGAATGTCGTTCGTCAACGCAAGGCGGTGGCCGGCTATTTCGCATCGGTCGCGTTCATGGACAGGCAAGTGGGCAAAGTGATGACCGCCCTCAATGCCGCCGGGTTGGACGATCGCACGATCGTAATCTTTACCAGCGATCACGGCTATCACTTGGGCGAACATGACTTTTGGGCCAAAGTCAGCCTGCACGAAGAGTCGGCGCTGGTGCCGCTGATCATTCACGTCCCGGGCAAGCAGCCCGCCGTTTGCGAGTCCTTCACCGAGTTGCTCGACCTCTACCCAACAATCTCCAGCCTGTGCGGCCTGGAAGTTCCCGACCGGCTCCAGGGATTGGATATTTCGCCGATGCTGGACGATCCCAGCCATCAGGTTCGGGATGCGGCGTTCTGCGTAAATGGTCGAGGGTTTCTGGTGCGCGAGGACAAATGGGCCTTCATTCAATATGGTGAAGACGGCGCGAAGGGGGTCGAACTGTTCGATATGGTGGCGGACCCCAAGCAATACACGAACCTGGCCAAGTCGGCGCAGCACCAAGGCACGGTTGAACGTCTCCAGAGGAAGCTGGCAGACAAATTGCAGGAGGTGCGAAACAACGACCTTGGCCGCAGCTAATCAGCGGCGAACCGGCGACAATCGAGGGACCGGCTCGTTTCTAGCCGCCGAACTGGAGCGAGCGGGAACAAGGGCTTGTCGGCGAACAGGGGGCCAGTCCCAGCGACACGCCTGCGCCGCAGAATCGCGTCGGTCATTTGCGGTACAATCCTCGGCCGTGGTGCCGTTCGCAGACGGCGGGACGAATGGCCGGCACCGGTGTGAATCTGGCATGGCGACGACGTCGCGAAACGCAAACCGTCAATGCCCGCTCGACCAACGCACACGCCGTTTCGCGCTGCATGGCAACCACGGGTGCCATCCCGACCGCGGCGCACAGCGTTCGGCTGGCGACATTGCGGTGTCGCCAGCACCGGCCGAGTGCATCGGTGGCTCGCTTTCAACACGTACGATTGCCAGCGGAGCCAGCCCTTCGCATTCGGTTCGATTCGTATTGACGCGAATCGTCGTTGTCAGCCCGGCACTCGAGAGCAGAACCGACTCCAGAATACCGGTCGAACCGAGACTCGATTCGATCGTGGCGTCGGCGAACTGGCTGCTCAAGTGGGTCAATTCCCGCATCAGTTCGGTGAACCGCTGTTCAAAGCCTGCAGTTTTCGCCCATTCTTCCGGGCGATAGTGGTAAAAAGAAAGGGTGTCCGCGCCGCCGAGCATCGCTTGATAGGCCATCACGCGTAGCTCGTCGATCGTCGGTAACTCGCTCTTGGGCGGCATCGTCCACGCCTGCAGAATGACCAACAATCGCGGATCGCGATCAGCCTTTTCCATCAATGCGCGACTGCGCTGCATCATCAGATAGACGTCGGCCAGATCTCCTTCGTCTAAATCCGGATACGGCATGATCCGCATCACATCGGCCGCCCGATAGAGATCGACAAACAGGTGATAGTCCAGAGAGTCCCAGGAGGCGAGCGGTCCCCAATGTGAGATCTCCAGTCCCACCCGTGGTAACTCGCGATCCAAACGAGTTCGCAATGTGGCATACAGGTTGACGTAGAAATCGAACGGTGTCTCGGGCGAGTTGCGTTGGGGTTCGTCCATGACGCTGATCCCGACGAGCCGGTCCGGATCAACTTTGGTGGCCCGGGCGATCGAACTCTCAATCTCTGCCGGCGGCGTTTCATCCGTCCACCAGTTGGCCAGCACGACATCCAGCCCCAATTCCGTCGCGTCGGCGTGCAGCGTCGGCCGATCCAGGATGACTTGCGTAAAGCCCATCTCCTTCACGGCCTGCAACTCCCGCCGTGAATGAGGATCGTAGATTTCGAATCGGCGGGTGATTGTCGCCGTCGTCTTTACCTCACGAAACTGCCGGTCAGCGATCGACTGCCCCCGAACGATTCCGGCACTGCTTCCACACGACAATAGCAGGGCAACCGCGACGGCAGCCACTCTCTGAGTTATGGCAGGCGAGCGGCTTGGCATGATGGAGAAAGCGACGGTGGCGGCACGAGACACGACGATGATCCTATCGCGGGAGTGGCACGACGATGCCTCTATCATGTCCTCCCTTCCCCATTATTCCAAGCAGAAAGGATCCCGCGACGGGCTTCGTCGGTCCCCGGATCGCACAGTTATCCTCGCGAATGACACAGATGTCCGCAAATTGCAGAAATGGAACAATCGTCGCAAGCACGGTCGGGACGCGCCGCTATACACACACCGCTGGCATCTGACGAAATGAACGCCCACCCGCAGGCCAACATTGCCGTCCTGTCGAACTGCGTCCGCCTGCGAGATTTGCGGATCCAGGACCGCAAGGTCGTGCCGTCACGTTGCGACGATGTTCGTGTCCGGCGGTGCCTCGCATTCGTAACAATCGGAGCGTGCTCTCAAGGATGTCAGTTGCCGCGTGTGGGGAGCGAACTGTCAATTGGCAGCGGATGAAGTGTCGCCAGGTCGTCCAGCCACAACGCAGCATCGCACAGAACCGGCGAGGCATGAATGTCGTCGAGCGATCGCGTCGAACCAGCGCTCACGCCGCGGTGGCGTAACTCGCTGGGCCTGCTTGCGCCGGTGACAAACGTCCGCAGCCTGTTGCTGGCCAACTGGGCGAAGAACGCGTTTCGCGCATGCTCACGGGGCGGACGCTCAGGGTGATGTTCCGGAGCAGGGAACCATCGGTCTTCGGAACGCCCAAGCGCGATGGCGTCTGGTGGGGCACTGAGAACGGGAATCAAGGTCAACGAATTCTCGCCTTCAGGCGCGTTGCCTTGCGCGTTGATGAAATTCAGAAAGGTGAGCACATCGTTGGGAGTTACGAACTGATCGCCGTTCGCGTCGTAGTAGAATGGCGGAACGTCGGCAGGAAGGGTCGGAAACACAAGAGGCCTGGGACCATCCCGGTTGATCGTGTTGATCGTGACGAGCACGTCGCCTGGCGCAATAAAGCCGTCTCGATTCGCGTCAAATCGATCGAACGGATTCTGCCAGGGCCGCGAATTGGCCACATGGATTTCGGCGCTGCCATGCCGCAGAACATGGAAGTACTCGTCGTTGATGAACTGCGGGCGATCGACCAGCCAGCCGTCACCATAGGCAATGACATCGTCGTTGTCGTGCCGCAGGAGAAGCATTTCCGTTTCCTGAGAAAGTGACAGGACTGCGTCTTGATTCAGTGCCACCGAGTTCGGACCGTTGCCCACGAGATCGATTTCCTCGACTCCGGTGATTAGATCGCCCGCCAGCAACGGCAGGTCGAGATGTATCCCGGAACCTGTCAGCTGCAATTGGTCATTACCAGGTCCGCCATTGACGTGGGCAAACTCCTGACTGTCAATAACAAGCTGATCATCGCCCGATCCTGCCAGCAACACGTCGATGAAACCGCCTGCCGAGATCAGCGTCAGATCAGTGGTTGCCGCCGTCAGATCCAGGAAATTGCTCCCGGTATTCGCATGGACCGTCACTCTCGCGGTGAGCAGGGCGTCGCGCGACAGGAGTACGATGTCATCGTCGCCGCTGCCTGCCTCGACGACAAGGGATCCGCTAGGGACCTGAAAGACAATGCTCTCGCTGGCTGTTGAATCGATCCCCATGATGCCGTCATCCGGGTCGCCGATGTCGATAATCGCGATATCTTCCGTACCGCCCGCGAACACGAACGACCGGTCAGCGGCATTTAAATTGTCAACGATGGGCTCCAGCCCGGTATAGGTTATCGCTAGGGCTTGACCGTTGAGCAGTTCAATCGTGCCATCATGCGCGTTATTCAGTTCATGGTTCACTTTATCGAAGCTGCCGCCGTTCAGCGCCAGGCTGTCGTCACCCGCTTCGCCGCCGAAGAAATGCAGCCCACCTTCAAGGGAAATGACGCCGGCCGAAAAGTCGATCACCAACTCGTCGTCTTCACCGTCTGCACCGATAATCGCGACGGTCGTCGTGTCGGTCACCAGTTGGCTCGCCAGGACCTGGCCCGAATTCACATCTGCAATCTCCAAACTGTCGCCATTGCGCCGCAGGACAATCGCGTCGGGACCGTTGCCTTGCGGCATGGAAAATAAAAAGTCCGCGGCCAACGTCGCCGTTGCGGCGTGGTTGTTCGCGGGGTGCGGATCGAATTCGGTCGCGACGACGCTTGCCGTGTTGTGCGTCACTCCAGCGGAGGTTGTTGTCGCCACAACTGAGATCGAAGCCGATTCCATTGCGTCCAGGCCGCCCAGGGTGCAGGTCAACACGCTGTCGACGTGGTTGCATATGCCATGCGTGGTATCGACCGATTGGAAATTGACCGCGTTGGGCAGCAGATCGGTCACCACCACGTTGGTTGCATCGTCGGGGCCCAGATTGGTGACAGCCACTTCGTAAGTTGCAGGATCGCTTAACGATGTCACTTTGGGCTCGCCGGACTTGCTCAAGACAACGTCCGCCGTCGGCAGTGGGGTGTTGCCAAAATCCCGGTTCGCGACCACGGAGTCTGGAGGCAGTACGACGAGGTATTCGGGAGGCGTTGGAAAGACCTGCTCCCAGCCAGGCCGTGGCTGCTCGCGGACCAGGTACGTGCCCGCGGCCAGGCCTGCGAAGGCATAAAGCCCCGGTTCATTGCGCGTGTGAATAAGGTTAAGCAACCGCGCCTGCTCGACGCCATTCTCATCGAACAGCGACAGCGGCGCCGCCAATTCATCGCGGAACTTCAACGGTCGCGTGCCTTGAGGATAAATGCGATCGATGATCGTCGATAGCGGCAACGGCTCAATGTTATGGAGGGTTCCGGCTGCTGTCTCGATCTCGAAGAAGACTTCAAAACGGCTCGTCGCCAGCCCTGGATCATCGGGCAACTCGATGATGGCGCCAGGTGAGTGCAAGCTTGCGGAATTTGCCAGATCCGCGATCCCGTCGCCGCTCGTCAAGCTCATGCCGTCCCCGACCAGTGCGAGGTCAACCAGTTCCGTCGAAACAACGTCGAAGGCAAGGTCCTGCTGTCCAATGTCGCCCAGCAGGGGATCTCCGACAATCGCGTCGATGGCATCGCCGCGCAGAATGGTTGTACGTCCGCTCAAGAAAAAGGTTTCGTCAGGTTGGTCGTCCAGGTCGACATCCAATTCGACCAAGGCGACTGATTCGAACGTGTCTTCACCACCTGGACACGTCGCCATAAAGTGTGGTCCCGGCGGGCAAATCTGCTCAACCCCGGACGTGACCGTGGTGTCGATCACATTGCCGCTTCCGGGATCGACAAGTTCAATCGTCCAGCCCCCGCGACCAGGTTCGGCGGGGTCATGTTCGTGGTCGCCGTCGAGGTCTTCGAATTTGCGGCCCTGGATTGCCGACGTCACGGGCGAGAATCCCAGGCAACGTGAAAATTCGGAGGTGTTTCCTGGCGTCAAGGGGGATCGCGCGGTGGCGGTAAGCACGCTGAAGAAGCCTGGCGGATTGAGCGGCATCGTGAACGAGGCATCGCCGTTCGCGTCGGTGGTAACAGTGGTCGATGAAAGGTAGGTCTCCCCTTCGCCAAAACCAGACGGATCACAGGCTCGATTCGCATAAACATCAATGGCGAGTTGCGCGAAGGGCGTGGCGTTGATGGTGCCGCTGAGGATGTTCGTCGCACCAACTTGGGTGTATGAAATCAGCGTGGGAAAGTTTTGCAGTCGGTTCGTGCCGTCATCGGCGTCCTGGTCGTCATTGGGCGTCACGCCGTCCTCTGCCAGGTCGATGCCCAAGCCGGTGTTCGAATGGATGCTGTTGGGACCGAGCACATGATTGCGATGGCCCGCCTCAGGTTCCGCCACGACTCCCTGATCCCCGTTGAACGCGATCACATTGATGCGGCCACCTTGCGGATTGGCATCGGTCACGCCACCTGACGACGTGGGACCAACGTGATTTCCGGCCGCCTGGTCGGCAAACCTAATACCGCTGCCGGCGTTACCCAGCGGGCCACCGTCACCACGCGTGCCGATCTGATTTCCTTCAATCACATTCCGTTGGGCTGGTTGGCCTGTAATCAAGACGCCGTCCAGGCTGTTACCGGATATGATGTTCACTGAGACGAAGTTTCGCGGCGCGTCTTCAATACGCACGCCCCCTTGCTGATTGGGGATGGCCGATTGTGCGAAGCGATCGGCGCCAATCGTGTTAAAGCGGACACGATTCCGGCTGCTGTCATCGGTAATCCGCACGCCGGCGCCCTGGTTGCCGGCGATGACGTTACGCGTGCCCTCTCTGGGAAGTTGCGGCCCAGCGCCTTCGCCAATTGCGGTGGGTAGACGCGTCACGGGGCCGATCTGGTTCTTGTTGGCGCTGGCATCAATCAGGACTCCATCAGCGCCGTTGGCGACCGCCACCTTGGCGTCAGGGTCGGTGCCAATCCGATTACCGAAAAGGAAGTTGCCGGTCGTGCCAGGGCCACTGATTCGCACGCCCTGCTTCACGTTGCCGGAGACAACGTTATCTTCGACAACGTTGTTTGTTGTCACTTCGTTCGCGTTCGGCCTGCCGATCTGGATGCCGACGTCGTTGGGGACGACCCCTTCAAACAGCCCGATGCCAATTTCATTGTTTTGGATCCGATTGTCGCTTGAGTTGGCAAGCGTGATGCCTGCGTTCAGATTACCGATGATCGTATTGGTGTGGTCTTTCGAGCCGCCGATCGTATTCCCGTTTCCCTGGAGTACAAAGATGCCGTCGCCCCGGTTTCCTTTTTCAAATGCACCGATCGAATTTCCGCTGACCATGTTTGCATCGCTGTCGCGAAGGAATATGCCGTGCCCGCGGTTCGCCGCAATGAAGTTGCGATCGTCGTCGTCGATGCCGCGGAACTGGCCTCCAATCTGGTTGGACTTGCCCAAATCGACGAGGATTCCGTGCCCATCATTTCCCAAGGCATCACCGGCCGCATTAACTCCGATGAAATTGCCCTTGATCATGTTGTGATCGCCGCCAAAGACGACAATGCCGTCGCCCCGTGCGTCCAGGGCACCTGGTTCGAGATGGTTGCCGGAGATGACGTTTCGATCGGCCAACGCGGGGCCGCCAATCACGTTGTGGTCCCCAAGGACCTGAATGCCGGTCCCGTTGCCCGCCGCAGCGGTGCCGGCGGCGTCGGTTCCAATGTAGTTTCCAACGACTTGATTGGCGTCGCCTTCCAGCAGCAGTCCGGCAAGTACGAAGCGGTTGATGACGAGTCCCTTTACGAGACTCGCGTCACCCTTGATGTGTAGACCGTCATTGGCGGCACCGATGGCCGTGAGTTCGATGATGGGTTGCCCGGCGAAGCCAGGCTGTGTTGTGCCATCAATCTCCACCGGAAACAGGGATTGCAGACCGGACGTTGCAATGGTCGTCGGGCCGACGATCGCAAAACTGATGGTGTCCTTGTCTGGCAGCGCATTCGCTTCTTCTAACGCTGCGCGCAGTGTACACGGCAGGCGAACCGGGAAGCTTGGAGGGCTCCCGCAGACTCCGTCGATCATGGGATCACCGGTGTCGGCGACGGAGTCGACAACGAATGTGGCGAGCAACCTCCGAAATTCCAGCGGTTCAAACCACAAGGCCCGGCGACGTCGCCAGGTTGCGCCGGTCTGAGGTGACCGAGGCCGGCCGTGATTAGCAAGCGGTACAAGAAACCGAAGCATCGCAGCACCTCCTCATCAGAATGAGTCGTCCCTTATCTTCTGATAGGCATGCAGTGATCGCAAGGGAATTATGCGAAACGTGGCGAAGCAAATTCGTGCCGCCCGCGCCGAAGGAGTCTGGGCTGGCACGCGAGTGCACCGTGCCGTGGGGCGGTCGCGGAGGATTGCAAATGAGGCGGAGACTACCCAAACGAGGCAGTCAATGCACATGAGTCACCGCTCAACCAAGGCGGCGAGATATGCGCGACGCGAGGTTGTCACGACCTGTGCGAGCCGGTCGCAGGAAAGACTGACCCATGGTGACCAGCGGGCGTTCGTGATGACTGTTGCCGTTGCCAGGGATGAGCCTGTCGCTGTTCGCGAATAACGATTCCCGCATGTCGTTCATCAAGCTTTGGGTGTCGCCCATTGTTTCCTCGTTGTTCCATTTCAAGCACGCGCTAAGGGCTGCGGTGGTCCGCAGATCACGCAGAAGTGAGCGGATGTTCACGGCGGTGGCGTGGGATTTGGGGGCATCCCAACGCGGGCAGAATCGGCGGGCGTGAAGCAAACGCGAAGAAGCACAAATGCGGTGATGCCGCTCATGGGAAAACTAGGAGTGGTGAACGGTGTTCTGGCCAATGGGTCGAAAACTCTGGGTACCGCAATCGTGGTTGGGCACGTTTTGCGCCTTTGGATAAGGCCGATTATCGAAGGTCGGCTCGTGGCTGGCAACCGAAGGCGGGCATTCGCAAAAATGGGTCCATTGTTGATGTGTCGCAAGAATCAAATGCAGTGCCAACGACTTGATGACACCCCGAAAATACTCGTAGCCGCTGTCAACGCCCTTTGGCTTGGGCTATCGCAGAATCTCACGGTTGGCCTGGACATGTGCCACTAATCGGTCGCCGCATGGTCGTGTCCAAGTACCGGGTTCACCCGCTCCCTGACACGAAAGTCCCTGCATTTGCTGACGATGGACAACCGGACATCGCATTCGGTCGCCTGCTTCATCGCTCCCGACAGTCGAAATCACTCGTTGATGTGCCACTTGCGGTCCGTTTCTTTGACATGAAGCCGTACTATCGTTCCACTGTCTTGGCACAAGTCGGCGAGAAACGGCTCGGTTCCGATGACAACCGGAACCACGCGTCGAAAAGAAAGTCCGACTCCTTCTCCTTTGTTGTTCAGGCTCATGTGAATATCGCAAGTGAGCTTCGAGCTGCCACAGTGGGGGCAGTGGTGCTTGGTCTGCTCAGAAGACACGCGTTCCTCATTCCTCTTGTCGCTGTGTTGCGTTTTCAGTCTGGGCTGTGGGAAACGTTCTTGCGCACCGACTCAGCGGATGATATGGGCCGACGATGGAATTCGACGACACGCCGATAACCCCTTTCCATTGTGACCATCGGCTGAAGCAATTGTGGGGGGGATCCATGATCCGATTAGTCCTCTATGGGTATTTCTGGTCGAACGATGACCTGCCAACCCCAATTCTCACGGTCATCAGACCTAGACTGACGCTCGGCCACGCTTTCTGTCTCATACGTCAGAATCCAACCGTCCCCCGTTGTCGTGTCTGTCAGAACAGCTCGCTTCTTATCTCCGCTCCGCCACGCCTCCAGATGAAATCGCCCTGACTTCTTGCCATCCCGCTTCACGACTTCGTTGGGCATTTTGATCCTTGTCCATTTGGTTTGGCGAGGACGAGACCCGAGAAACACCTGGTTGGCTGTGCTCCTAAACGTACTCCAGACCTGCCCCGTTTCGGTGTCGATCAGGAGTAGCTCAAGATCGTACAGGTCTTCGCGCTTCCGTCTTTCTATCCCTGTGACTGAGAACCGACCCACGGTGTCAAATCTCGGCTTCGATTCAGCGTCGTCCTGTCCCATCACAATGGCCGCGACTAAGCACAATCCAAGCGAGAGTATTACGCGAGGCATGATTGTCTCCATTTTGATTCGCAAGCGTGAAATGCGCGACTTCGCCACTGACACTCCGATTCACTAACTCAAAGCAACTTGGCACGAACGCGATTCTCCCAACTTGATTGCAACGATTCAAGACGCCGGAGCACTAAGCTGCAGTCACGTACCAAGTCAGAAGATGTTCGAATGATGATGCGCTCCGACCGGGGATTCAAGCGAAATCACCGGACCTGCCCGATTCCCAAGAAACGCATGGAGTTTCTGACACAGTTTTGGCTGCGTCAACAAACGTGTCTCAAAATGGGTGGTTTTTCGAGGCGCCTCAACCCTGCCATACGTTTTCCGGGACAGATTCTGATCCGTCATCGTAGTCGTTGTCGGCGGTCGGCGATTGGACGGCTGTTACCGATTGATCCCTCTTCAACATGCAACTCGATCCGCCGCCAGTTAGCTGGCAACTCAGCCCCCAACCAGGACTTAAATGGATTCTTTTCGTCCTTTGAACTTCTTGTTGTGCGAAACCCAGGTTGGAACTGGACCATCTGCAGCAGGGGATCGTCACGACCCAACCGAATCACGGACGAACAGCGTGGGTGTGAGGGATCGCCAGATCATCAGTTCGATGGAGTCGGCCACTCCGGAAAGGTGGCGCAATACTCTTCTTCGAGTAAGTACTTTCGCCATTCAGCCAGACTCAGGTTGCGACCAGCAACTTGCGATGCCATAGCCAGCAATTCGTTTATATCGACGGTCCAGAGCTGTACGGCGCCGGCCTCGCTGCCGGTCACGATTTTACCACCAGCGAACACAACTGCGACAATGCTGTCGCTTGCTCGACACACGGCGCGGGGGAAGGTTGAATTGTCCTCCAAATCCCAAAGATAAAGATTTGGTGTCGTACTACCTGCCAGCGCGTTTCCCCCCGATGCCAAAAAACGACCGTCAGGACTGACAGCCAACGCATTAATTTGAGTACCAAGTCGTCCAAATAGCATCGAACGTGGTATCCCATGGTTCCACTGCCACAGGATCAGCTTACCGTCTCGGCCGGCCGTGACTAGACGATCCGGCCCGACGAAAGCCATGGCGAAGATCTCGCCATCATGTGATTCCCCGTCTGGGTCGTCCAATATGATCGGCTTGCGTCGAGCGTCCTTCAAGCTGCGAATTCTCGCTTGGCGACCAATAAACCTCCAATTCTTACGAGGGACAAGCGCGAGCCAACTCCCGTTTCGGCTGATCGTAGCACTTGTGTACATCTCCGTGTGCTCATCGCCGAAAGGAACGCGTGGATAAGACACTTGTGCACGATTTTTGGGATTTGAGTGGCTTCGAGCGCTCGCGATATTCGAATTCTCAAGTCGCACCACAGGTTGAGCGTTGGGAATGTCACTTGGCGTTTCGTTGATCTTGACGAGCCAGCGACCGTTGTCACTTACTGCTACGATCTTACTTTCCCATCTCATTAGCTGATTTACCAACGAATCCGGCAGGACATCTTTTGACTCGTTAATCCTCCAATGGAACGGCGATGGTTTCATTTCGACGGTTGCAATCCGGCCCTTTCCGTAAACAACCAAATGTCTACTATCGGGAGTCACAAACAACCCTTGTATTCGTCCTCCGGAATGCTGTCCAGGAGCAGCCACTAGAGGTGCAGGTGAGACATCATCGGGAACGGCCATTTCGCTTTCGGAATCAGGAATACGGGGCAGTCGCTTCCAGACATCAAGGGTCCTGGGGAAAACATAGGGTGACACCAGTGTCCACACGCGAGCCAATTCACCATCAGCGATCGATACCAGCCTTCGAGCATTCGTGGAAAACGCAACGCGTTTAATAGGCAGGTCATGTCCATGCAACTCCACTGTTTCGCCGCGTTCGTTGAGGTCGATCAACAACATTTCATTTAGGTCGCAGATTAACAACCTGTTATTCCTGAGTCGTAGCTGAAGGGGAATTGAGGTCGACTCACCCTCAATTGCTCCAGATGTGACGGGGTTTGCGATCGCTTCAACGGGGCGTTCGTAAAGCAGCTCGGGGCGGGGATTAGAGCTTTCAATGGAAACCAACTCGACATCCGTGTCGCTCAGCATTATCAGCTTCGATCCGTCTCCGTTTACAAAAATC
>JAUIHJ010000140.1 GCA_030432015.1 bacterium | reverse complement strand
TGAACAATCCGGTTCTCTGGCAGGCGGGCATCGGCGTGTTCACCCTGCTCTTCTTCTTTCTGACGTACATGTTCACCAAGACGTGGCGCTGGTTCCACGTCACGATGATGTTTCTGGTGTACTGCGCATCCATTGCGACGGTCGTCTATGTTTCGATGACCCTCCGCACCCACAACGCCTGGCGGACGCTGGTGCGCGAGCAGCAGGAGTTGGTTGCCAAGCTGGCGGCCGAGCGTGATAAGCTGACCTTTGGTGATATCACCAAGCGCGAGCAGGAGACGACGCCGATTCGCGAGTTGCATGCCCGCTTGACTCGCTCGATCATCGATCGCGGTCGCGTGTGGCGTGGCTGCGCGATGGCTGGCCCACCTGCCGCCGATGGCACGGTCACCATCAACACCACCGGCCCGGCGGACGCACCCCGCGCGCGGAACAACATCTCCCAAGAGATGATCTTGTACGCCTTTACCGAAGCACCTGCACCAGCGGAACTTGCGCCCGTCCTGGCAGATCCGGCTTCCGCCATCAATTTTCCGCAATATTACATTGGCGAATTCACCGCCACGGCGGTCACCGACACCTCGGTGACCCTGCAGCCAACCATTGGCTTGTCCCCCATGGGAATCGCGGCCCTGAATACTGGCGCCCCCTGGTGTCTGTACGAAACGATGGCCCCAGACGGGCACACCTTCTTTGTGACCGACCCCGAAGCGCCGGTGAACCTGACCCTGGACGCCGACACCGAGCCCGTCTTTGGCAAGGTGGACGAGCGTAAGATTGCCGTGCACATGGCGCGTGCCGCGAAATTACAGGCAGAGACCGACGAAGCCTTCTTACAGCGTTTTCAGCCGGTTATTCAGGAGTATGTCCGAGATGGAAAACGGGCCACGGACCAGGACCCCCCCGAAAATCGCTGGTTGAAGGTCCGTTTTACCGGCCCCTACGAGGAGGAGGTCGACAGCGGCTCAGATCTGGGTGCGGTAAAGACCAGTCAGACATTCTTTGACCGCGGTCGAGCGGAAATCGCGATCTTGAAACGGAATGAACTGGCCAAGTTCAAGAAGAATGACATCGGCATTTTTCCACCCGAAGATGCAAATCGGCTGATTGGGACGGGGGTCTGCGAATTGGTCGAACCCATCTACGTCCGCACCCTGCGGAATTACGGACAGACGTTTCGCGAAATTCAACGGCGCTCGCGCGACCTGGCAGCCGATGTCCTTCGCATTCAGCGGAGGACGGACGAACTGACCAAGGCCAACGCCTTGACGGTGGGGCAAATTGCCTATCACGAGCAGGAACAGGTCAAACTGAAAGCGGACTTGGAAAAATTTGTTTACGAACGCGACCAGATAAAGAAATATCAGGAGACGCTGGCGGCGGCTGTGACCGCAAAGCGTGCCAGGCTGAGCTTTCTCTACAACGCCAATCACAAGTTGGCCAGCAATCTGGCTGCGGTCAGTCGCGCCCTGACCGAAAAAATCGATCGCGAAACCGCGGCAGCTGCGGCGACCGCTGGTCCGATCGCCGTCGCCCCGGCAACTCCGTAAGTGACCTGGCAAACGTCGCACTCGACACTGCCACGCCAGATGTTCGCTTCACAACGTTGGGTGTGGGGGATGCAGTTGGGCGCGGGTCACCGGCCTGTTGGGCGCACCAGTTGGGCGCACCAGTTGGGCGCACCAGTTGGGCGCACCAGTTGGGCGCGGGTCTCCGACCCCGCCCGCTCGACGAACGCAGGTCTCCCCACTCTGTCCGCTGCGAAATCCTGCCTGCCGCGCGTTGCGGGAGACCTGCGGTCCACTCCATGTGCGGGGTCGGAGACCCGCGCCCAACAGGCCGGCTACCCGCGCCCAACAGGCCGGAGACCCGCGCCCAACTGGGCCAAGCCCGCGTTCGACCGCTCGCATGCCCCCAGTCGCCCCGACGGCAACCCCAGGGCCGCCCCGACGGCAATCCCCAGGGCCGCCCCCAACGGCGCCACTGAAGTCAAGCCGAAATCCAATCTCGCCTTCGTCGCCCAATCCTCCTACGATATAACGTAAACCGCGAACATCCGATCCACCTTCGCACACGAGACGTATGGGCATCCACGACCGAGAATACTATCGCGACGACACGCCCGCCGGGATCAATCTCGGTGGCGACTGGTCGATGGTGGCGAAGCTGATTGTCGTCAATGTGGTCGTCTTTATTGCCGACATGTTTTCCGGCGAGCACTGGCTGATGGAGAGCATGGCGGCCAGCCCCGAGTCGATCGTTAAGCCGTGGCTCGGTTGGCAGTTACTGACGTATGCGTTTGCGCATGACTACAACGGATTCAACCACGTTTTCTGGAACATGTTCGGCCTCTTTATCTTTGGTCGGGACATCGAAGGCGTTTATGGAAAGCGGGAATTCCTCTGGATGTACCTGACGGCGGCGTTTCTCGGGGGGCTCGTGTATGCCCTCCGTTGCATCGCGGTCTACGAACCGGAGGCTTGGCCCTTACATAGCGTGCGGGGGGCATCCGGCGCTGTGATGGCGGTGACGATCCTGTATTGTCTGCATTTTCCCAAGCGGACGATTCTGCTCATGATGGTCCTGCCCGTACCCGCCTGGGCGCTGGGGATGATGTATGTCATTGGCAATATTGCCGGATTCGTGGGCGGCGCGGGCAATGTAGCGTTTGACGTCCACTTAGTCGGCGTCGTGTTCGCCATCGGCTACTACAAGTTCGGCTGGCGAATCAGCAGTTGGGTTCCAGGATTCCGCGTTCCCAAGATCCGGCGCGGACCCAAGTTGAAATTGCACGCACCTCAGGAAGACTATGATGCGCTCGACACCGAAGGCGATCGGCTGTTGCAAAAAGTGAGCCGCGACGGCATCGATAGCCTGACCAAGGCTGAGAAGCGGAAGCTGGAAGCCTACAGTCGGCGGATGAAGCAGAAACATCGGTAAGGATTGCGATCGGCGGTTAGCGGATAGCAATCAGCCCAAGGCTAACAGCCAAAGCGATTCATGCCTGAAAACTCCAAAGTCAAAACGCTCAGCGAATTAGCCGAACTGTTGGCAGCTCGTCGCGAGGTCCCTGGCGAACAACGTCCCGTTGTCGTGCAATGTCACGGCGTCTTTGACTTGCTGCATATCGGCCACATTCGCTATCTCCAGAAGGCCCGTGAACTGGGTGACCTGCTGGTCGTCACTGCAACCCCCGATCGATTCGTCAACAAGGGACCGCACCGACCGGCCTTCAACGAAAAGCACCGGTTGGATTCTCTGGCCGCCCTGGATTGCGTGGACTACGTCGCGGTCAACGAGTGGCCGATCGCCGCCGAAGCACTTCGCTTGCTCAAGCCTGACATCTATGCCAAAGGCGCCGAGTTTCGTGACCACAAGACCCCCGAGTTGATCGCAGAGGAAGAGGTCGTCCGCGAGTTGGGTGGGAAGGTCGAGTTTATCGACGCGGTGCGATCGAGTTCATCGCACCTGATCAATCAGTATCTGTCGCAGTTCGACGAGGCGACCGACGCTTACCTCCGCGACTTTCGTGCCCGGCATTCGTTGCAGGACGTGATCCGTTGCGTCGACCAGGCGCGCAGCCTCCGTGTGCTGGTCGTGGGCGAAGCGATTATTGACGAATACTATTCGTGTGCGGCCATCGGACAATCAGCCAAGGCTCCGATTCTGGCGGCACGCTACGAAACCCACGAACGATACGCCGGTGGCGCCATTGCCGTGGCCAACCATCTGGCGGCGTTTTGTGATCGTGTTGACTTACTCTCAATGGTCGGCGATGCCGATGCTGAAGAGGCCTGGCTCCGAAGCCAATTGAAAGCGAACGTCCAAGCCAACTTCATAACCAAGGGCAACTCGCCGACGATCGTCAAACGCCGGTACCTCGAATCCTATTTTCAGCTGCCCATGTTCGCGATCAATTTTCTCAGCGACGACCCGCTGACCGAAGACGAACAGCGGGATACCTGCCGACGCCTGGAACAGGTCGGACAATATGATGTCGTGATCGTGACCGACTATGGCCATCAAATGATGGCACCGGGCGTGATTGAGGCGCTGGCCAAGGGCGCCAAATATCTGGCGGTGAACACGCAGTCGAATGCGGCGAACAAGGGGTTTCACACGATCTCGAAATATCCGCGGGCAGATTACGTCTCGCTCGCCGAACACGAATTGCAGCTCGAATGCCGCAGTCGCAACGGCGACCTTTCGGAGATGTTGATGGGGGTGGGGCAGCACTTGTACGCGACCACGATCGCGGTAACGCTCGGAAAGCGGGGCTGCCTTTGCTATAATCGGCGTACTGGATTTCACCAGGCACCTGCCCTGGCGACCAAGGTCGTCGACCGCGTGGGTGCTGGCGACGCATTTTTTGGATTCACGTCGTTGTGCGCCGCCCTGGATACGCCGCTCGACATCCTCGCGTTTCTCGGCAATGTCGCCGGTGCCGAAGCGGTTGCCGTTGTGGGAAACAAGCAGACCCTGGACTCGCTGCCTCTCAAGCGGCATATCGAATCGCTCTTCAAGTAAGCAACCCATGAACCAAGATCTGAAGACCGTTCTTGTGACGGGCGGTGCCGGCTACGTCGGCGCCGTCTTAACTCCCAAATTGCTGGCGGCCGGTTATCGCGTCAAGGTCTTGGACCTTTGCATATTTGGTGAACATCCCCTGGATGCGGTCCGCGATCATCCCCGATTTGAACTTGTCAAGGGTGACATTCGCGACGCGGATGTGTTGCAGCGGGCATTCCCCGGCTGCGACGCAGTGATTCATCTGGCGTGCGTCTCGAACGACCCGAGTTTTGATCTCGATCCCGAACTCGGCAAGTCCGTTAACTACGACGCCTTTTTTCAGCTTGTCGCTGCCGCCAAGCAACAGCAGGTCAAGCGATTTATCTATGCCTCGTCATCCAGCGTTTACGGAGTCAAGAGCGACCCCAACGTTACCGAGGATCTGCCGCTGGAACCGCTTACCGATTATTCGAAATACAAGGCGCTCTGCGAAGACGTCCTGCTGGAAGACCCGGACCTGGGCTTCACGGCCCTGATTCTGCGTCCCGCGACGGTATGTGGCGACTCGCCCCGTCTGCGGCTGGATCTGACAGTCAACATTCTGACCAATCACGCCTATCATAACGACGTCATCAAAGTATTCGGCGGCAAGCAGATGCGCCCCAACATACACATTGACGACATGACGGACGTGTACGTTCAGTCGTTGGAATGGCCGGCCGACTTGATCGATCGAGAAATTTTCAATGTCGGGTACGAAAATCACACGGTCGCGGATATCGCCATGACCATTCGTGACGTCGTGGGTAAGCATGTCGATATCGTGACGACACCGACCGACGACAACCGCTCGTACCACATTTGCGCGGGTAAGATCCAGCGGGTTCTGGGCTACACGCCGAAACGCACCATTCGTGATGCGGCCGCCGATCTGCTCGATGCCTTTCGCGCGGGGCGCGTTCCCGGCGCCATGACCGATGATCGGTATTTTAACGTCAAGACGCTTCAGTCGATGAAGACGCCGTGAGCCCGACCGCATGAATCGTTCTCAAGACGCATCGCCTGGCCTCGGAGCATGCAGACCCGATACGCCAGAAGCCACTGACCGGGAACTTGTTGCAATGGCCCGCCGCATCCGACGAGAAATCGTCCAGATGTCGCATCGCGCGCGGGCACCTCATTTGGGTTCGTGCCTGTCGTGCGTTGACATCTTGGTGGCAGCCTATTGGTCTGCGCTCAACATCGATCCGCAGCAACCGGCCGCTGACTGGCGAGACCGGCTGATCCTAAGCAAAGGGCACGGGGCGGCCGCCCTGTATGCCACGTTGGCACATCGGGGGTTTTTCCCGCTGGCCGATTTGGCCACGTTCAATCAGGCGGGCGGCCATCTTCCGGAGCAGCCGAGTCCTCGCGGGGCACCCGGCATTGAAGCGGCCACAGGATCTCTGGGGCACGGCCTTTCGATTGGGCTCGGCATGGCGTTGGCGGCGGGTATCCAGCGGCTGCCGTATCGCGTGATGGTCGTCTTGAGCGACGGGGAGTGTAATGAAGGGTCGGTATGGGAAGCGGCCATGTTTGCCGGAGCCCACAAGTTGTCCAATGTCATCGCGGTCGTCGACTTTAACCGTTGGCAGGCGACCGGCCGCAGCGAAGAGATCATGGCGCTCAGTCCCCTGGCCGCGAAATTCACGGCGTTTGGCTGGTCGGCCCAGGAAGTCGACGGGCACGACATCGGGGCCTTGGCTGCTGCGCTGCAGGCGACGAACTGCCACCCGGACCAGCCCACCGCCTTGATCGCTCGGACAACCAAAGGCAAGGGCGTTTCCTTCATGGAAGACGACAATAACTGGCATTATCGCATTCCCAATGACGAGGAATTACACGCGGCGCTGGCGGAACTGGCAGAGCGCTAACTGAGACCACACCATGCGAAACGCATTTGCCAATACGCTGACGGAACTCGCGACGGAAGACCAACGGGTCGTGCTGCTGTCGGGCGATATCGGCAATCGCATGTTCGACAAATTCAAGGCGGCCTGCCCGGACCGTTTTTTTAACTGCGGCGTTGCTGAAGCCAATATGATGAGCATGGCAGCCGGCTTGGCGATGAGTGGTCTGCGTCCGGTGGTCTACACGATCACTCCGTTTGTCACGACCCGTTGTCTGGAACAGATCCGAGTGGACGTCTGCTATCACCATGTTCCGGTGTTGATTGTGGGTGTTGGAGGCGGACTGTCGTATGCCAGCCTGGGGGCAACCCACCATTCCTGCGAAGACATTGCCATGCTGCGGGTGCTTCCCCACATGCGTGTCGTCTGTCCCGGAGATGCGTGGGAAACCGGCGCTGCCGTCAAAGCCGCCCTCGGCCAGGACGAACCGGTCTATCTGCGTCTGGGAAAGAAGGGCGAACCGCTGGTCCATGCCACGGAGCCCGATTTTGAGATTGGCCGCGCCATCACGATCCGCGATGGTTCAGACGTCGTTCTGCTCAGCACCGGAAACCTGTTGCCGACCGCGGTGGAGGTTGCCGAGAAACTAGCCGGCGAGCACGTTTCGGTGCGGGTCGTCAGTTTTCACACCGTCAAACCGCTTGACGAAGCCGCGTTGGCCGACGCCTTTCAGGCGGCCCGCGTCGTCGTCACGCTGGAGGAGCACAGCATCCTGGGTGGCCTGGGCGGAGCGGTGGCCGAATGGCTCGCCGACCAATCCGCGCCGCAAGCCCGGTTGGTGCGGATCGGCACCGCCGATGCCTTTCTTCATGAGGCCGGCGATCAAGCCCACGCACGGGCCTGCAATCAGCTGACCGCGCCGCAAATCGCGGCGAGGATCCGAAGTTCGCTCGGCTGAATTCGCGCCAGTGGAGTGGCCAGTGCAATCCAGATGACGTTGACCTGTTTGTCAGTTGGCCGGTTCGGTCACTTCTTGGCGTATGCCGCGTGCGCTGCTGCCAGCGAATCCCGGTCCGTTGCCTGCCCTTCGCTGACGCGAAATCGATAACGGAAGGTGACGCTCTTTCCACTGGGGATGGTGACCACGGTAAAGGGGCCGAACCGACCGTAGTCGCGATACGCCGACCAGCGGGCTCCGGTCGGATTTTCGGGATGGCTCAGGTGTTGGACGGTCCACCACTGGTCGCCGACTTCAAAACGCTCGGCCACCCAGGGCAAATCCCGGTCGCGCTTGGGGTCGATTCCGTCGGCATGAAAGATGTACTTCGCAGACTTGTTTTCCGCGACTTCCTGGGACGGTCGGAATTGAACTCCCGCATGTTCCGGGTCACCGTTTAGCTCGACGTCGCCATCGATGGCCGTGAGTGTGGTGGTCAAGTCGACCTGCAGGTAGCTGCCTTTGGGCTGGGAGACCGCGTAGGTACGCGACTCCTGAATAACCGGCTTTCCCGCCGTACCAATCCAATCGATCAGGCCAACGATTGCCGCGCCATCGGCGCTGGTGACGTTGTCGCCGAACTTCTGGTGGAGCTGGGCGGTGTTTCGGACATGCCAGAGGTCATGCGATGTTCCGTTGTGCTTGAGCTTGTTCCAGCCTACGAAGATGCCCCGGTGGTGCGGAAACTTGCCCCCGGGCCCTTTGGTCAACGTTGTGCCATTGGGTGCGATGACGTGAGCAAATACCTTCGCCGTATCAAACGTACTCTCTGGGGACGATGTGTCGTGCTGGTACATATACCGCAGCACCGGTTTGCCAGCAGACGTCCGAATCTCCGCGTGGCGACCCGCCTGGTCAACAATCTGGTAGTCATCGGCAGCCATGGCAGAGAAGGTAGGCAGCAGGCCGAGCGTCAGGGTGGCAAGTGTCACAAGTAATTTCATCGGGTGATCTCTCAGGGCGTTTGGTCAGTGGATGGTAAGAGGATTGCGGTCGACTCGTTAGGGTTCGTCATATTCGACTTTGCCATCGCCGGCGAGTCGCACCAGATCGGGCAGGTCATAGACTTCTAACGCGCCGTGAACGGTGCTGTCGAGCTGTCCTGCGGGCGTGGTCTGTTGCACGATGCCAGCCCAGTCGCGGGGCGTGTCGCGCAGGGTCACGGAGGCGAAGAGCTCGGGTTGCAAGGCCGCTGCATGCAGGGCCACGATGCCGGCATGTCCCACACCGACCAGGTGAACTTTTCGCGGGTCAGTTCTTTGCTTCTGGTAGTACGCTACAAAATCGGCCGCTGCCAAGGCGTCTTCGACTCGACCTCCAATCAGCGGTTTGCCCAGCAGATAGCTCAGGTAGTAGGTCTTCCAATCCGTCAGCAGTCGATCACGGCTGCCAATCGCCGTCTCGCCTTGCCCGCGCAGGTCGACGGTGACAACCGCGTATCCGTCGTCGACCAACTGCTCGACCGGGCCGTCCGGTTCGGTATCACCGAGCTTGCCGTCGCTGTGCAAGTAAAGGTACGCATCGTCCACGGGAGCCGGTGGATGAAACGTCAGGGCGGGGAGTGGGATGCCGGAATCGGTCCGGAGTATCAGCTTGTCGATGTGAAATTTCTCTCGTTTGACGCGTCCCAGATCCTCGAAGGCGGGCGGCTTCCTTTCTGCATTGGGACGGACGCCCAGTCGCTGGCGGATCTGAGTCACCAGCGCGTCGTGTGGGGTGGAGGTCTGTTGCGATCGTCGGCTCTCGGCAAGTTCGGCGGCGCGGTCCGCGTTGAGATCGAAGACAGACCGTTCGTCTGGCAGGGTAAGCACCTGACCGGAATCCGTGCACAGTAACTCGCTGGGCGGACGGGCGGTCAATTCGACGGTCGCCACCGGTTCGTCGCGGCCCAACAGCCAGCGTTGCATCCAATGAGCGATCGTCGCCAGGTTCTGAGGGTGCACGCCATGTTTGCCTTCGACTTCGACCAGATCGACCCGTTCGGGATAACCGAGTCGTGCATAGATCCGTTTGGCTTGCCGATAGTTCTCCCAGGCGCCCTCAATGCTGAAGAAGTCGTCGGTGGTCGAGCTGATCAGGGTAGGGCGTGGGGCACGCAGCAGCACGTAATCGGGATGATCGAGCCCGAACGCAATCTGACCGAAGATGTTTTGTTCGGCATCCTGGGGACCAATCGTCTCCAGCAGACTTCGAAACGTTGTCAGGTAGCAGGCGGGTGCGGCGCAGGTCACGCGGTCGTCCAAGGCCATGACAAAACTGGTGACGGTGCCCCCGCCGGAACAGCCCGTGAAGCCGATCCGCTGCGGATCAACTTCCTGCCGACTGGCGAGGTAATCGATGGCTCGCATGGCATCCCAGACACGGTAGCGCGCGGTATTGCGGCCGACGAGGATCGAACCCACGCCGATCAGGAAATGTTCCGTTGTTGTTCCTAAAAACTGTGGTTGACCCTTCTCGTTCAGAATCTGTGATCGCTCACCCTGCCCGATCGGATCAAAACAGAGGGCGGCCATTCCCTGTTTCGCCAGCATGATGCCGAACCGTTGGTTATAGTCGGCCGTCTTGCCGGTCCGGCTGTGCCCACTGGAGACGGCGACGCCGGGCACCGGCCCAGGTCCGTCCGGCAAGTAGAAGTTGGCCGTGATGTGGTGATGCGGTTGGCTGTCGAAGATCACACGTTCGATGCGATAGCCATCGGCTTGGATCGTGCCGACGGTGCGCGGGTTCAAGGGCGAACGCGCCGGAAAGCCACCCAACTGCTTGACAAAGAACGCACGCAGTTTCTCTTGGTAGGCCTGAATCTGGTCGGCCGTCTTGAGTTGCTCGTAGTTTTCGGCCCGTCGCTCCAATGCCGAGTACGCTTCCTGCTGCAATTGCGCATAAAGTTGGCTGTTGCTGCGCTGGGCATCGGTCAAGCATTGCAGTTCGGTGGCATGTGCCTGGCAGCCGACAATGCAGGCGATGGCAACGTGGGCAAGGATGGCGCGTTTCATGGAAGTTGGCTCCGCGGGGACGAGGCGTTCAAATCGGAAGATTACCATTATGCCTTGGCGGAACGCTCCTGAAATCCTCCCTGGTCGCAATATCTGCGACACATGGGGCGACTCGCCGGCAAGCGGGCGAGCCAATTGCCATAACTTCCAACCGGCCGGCCGATGACGCCGGCTCTGCTCGGGGCGTGCCGGGTGGCTGCGGATCGGATCGCCAGGAGGTTGAAGTCGCCGATTCGCCCGATAGAATGGTGGGGTTGCGGCGGATCAAGCTGGACAGGTTTCCAGCAACGCCGCAAGTCACTTTTTTGAGGAATTGGACGAATGGCAGAAGGCACGATCAAGCGGCTGACCGACAAAGGTTTTGGGTTCATCGACACCGGATCCAGCCAGGACATGTTCTTTCACTCGTCCAGTTTGGAAGGCGTGAGCTACGACGAACTACGCGAAGGACAACGCGTTTCTTACACCGAAGGAAGTGGGCCCAAAGGCCCGCGTGCCGAAAACGTTCGGCCTGTCTGACGGACGTCACGTGGTCCATTTGTTGTCAATTGCCGCATGGGAGTCGTAGACATGGGTGACAGAGGAAGCAAAGACAAAGGCAAGAAGGAGGCCCAAAAGAAGGCCTTGTTAAGCCCCAAAGAAAAGAGAAAGGCCAAACGCGAAAAAAAGGCCAAGTAACGAAACGGCCGCAGGTGGCCGACGCACCAGGTGGTGATACCGCTTGCCGTTTTCTGGTGGCTCCGTCGCTGGCAGCGGGAAAGCCGCTGGCGGCGGGAAGCCGCTCGATCGGCGACCTTGCGAGTGTCGCTACGGCAGACGGTATCACTGCCACGCGGCAGTCAGCGTGGACGCGGCATCGTCATGTCATTAAGATAAAGGGGTGGTGTTCGCACCTCCCGCCTTAATGTCATTTTGCCCGCCGAACGACATGACCACCTGCGATCTCAGTCGTATGCATCCACGCGCCTTACGAATTTTCGCGTGCTTCTTCGTCACGGTGCCAACACTGCTGGCCAGCGGCCTGTTTTCCAGTGGTCCATGTTGCAGCGTCGTCTCTGCCGTCGAGCCCGCGCCGAAGCGGGCGGTCAGCTTTGTTAACGACGTCGTTCCGGTACTGACCAAGGCTGGCTGCAATGCCGGCGTCTGCCACGCCAAAGCGGGCGGCGGACAAAACGGATTTCAGTTGTCGTTGTTGGGCTTCGAGCCACAAGAAGATTACGAGCATCTGGTCTTGGAGGCACGCGGGCGGAGACTGTTTCCCGCGTTTCCGGACCGCAGCCTGTTGCTCATGAAAGCCTCAGGTCAGGCGCCTCATGGTGGTGGTGTAAGACTTGATCCGTCTTCGGCATCGTTCGCCGTGCTACGAAGGTGGATCGAGCAAGGGGCGCAGTACGCCGGTGACAATGACCCGGATCTGGTCTCGATCGAAGTCGAGCCGAGTCGCGGTTCGATCAAGCCCCGCGGCCAACAGCAGCTCAGGTCACTTGCACACTATTCCGACGGCAGCGTTCGCGACATCACCGACATGGCGCTGTACGAATGCAATGACACCGCCATGGCCGAGGTGAGCAGTGCCGGTGTGGTGACCGCCTCGGATATCCCCGGTAAAGTTGCCGTCATGGTTCGTTATCAGGGGACGGTCGCGGTCTACAGTGCTTCCGTACCGCTGGGTGCTCCAGTCCGCGAGCTACCCGCAGCGCGCAACTTCGTTGACGAGTTGGTCTTCGCCAATCTGCGGGAGATCGGCGTGCCCCCGTCGCCCGTGTGCGACGACGCAACGTTTCTCCGCCGCGTGTCGCTCGATATTGGCGGCCGCTTGCCGACCGAAACCGAGGCGCGTGAATTCCTCGCCAGCACCGACCCCGACAAACGTGATAAGGCGATTGACGTGTTGCTCCGCAGTCCGGACTATGCGGACTACTTTGCCAACAAGTGGACGTCGTTGCTAAAGAATCGGCGCGACGATGCCAGTGACATAACCTCCAATTTCGCCTTCCATGCCTGGATCCGGGACAGTTTGCTGGCCAATTTGCCGTACGATCAACTCGTCCGCGAGTTGTTGGCCGCCACGGGCACGGTAATCGCCAATCCGCCGGTCGCCTGGTACAAACGCGTCAAGGAACCCAAAAACCAATTGGAGGATGTGGCCCAGCTGTTTCTGGGTGTCCGCATGCAATGTGCTCAGTGTCACCACCATCCGTTCGAACGCTGGAGCCAGGACGACTACTACGGCCTCTCCGCGTTTTTCAGCCAGGTGGGGCGAAAGCCAACCGACACCCGCGGCGAAGATCTGATCTTTCACCGGCGGGGCGTCGCCGGGTCGAAGAACATCAAGACGGGCCTCACGGTGAAGCCCGTGGCGCTCGGGGACTCGGTGGGCGACATTCCTCCGGATGAGGATCCGCGCCTGCGTCTGGCCGACTGGATGCGTAGCGAGTCGAATCCGTTCTTCGCCAAGGCGCTGGTCAATCGTTATTGGAAGCACTTCTTTAAGCGTGGTTTGATCGAGCCCGAGGATGACATTCGTGACACCAATCCGGCGACCAATCCGGAGTTGCTCGACGCGTTGGCGAGTCGTTTCGTCGCGTCGGGCTTCGATCTCCAAGAGTTGATCCGCACGATTTGCCGGTCTCGGGCCTACCAGCGCGCCGAGGCGCCGAACGAACACAATGCGACGGACG
>JAUIHJ010000139.1 GCA_030432015.1 bacterium | reverse complement strand
GATGGCGACCCCTTGATCGCGATACGTACACATAACGTCCACACAACGCGTGCAGACGGGTAAGTTTGACGCCACTCCACACGCCTGCCTCTTGAAGTTGCGCGTCTTAGCCGCGCAGCGGCGGCAGGAGTTTGACGAACCGAAGACGCTTGCCGCTGCTCCGCGGCCTGTGAACAACCAGACAACGTATCCCTGTGGTTCGCACCCCCAGGCTAGAAACGGACATGCCTTCGGCATTCGCCACAGCACAACTTCGCCATGCGCGCAGCAATCTCACCATGCGCGCAGCAACCTCACCATGCGCGCAGCAAACGTGGAGGAAGGAAGGACTTCCCACTGGCCGCCTAGCCGCGTGGCACGCCGCCGCGTGGCGACAGATTGCCACGTTGACGACACGTCCATTTGCAAGCCGCAAACGGATTAACGTCGCTGATTAACGTTGCCGGCCATCGGCCAGGAACGGAAGCCCGCGAAACAACGCGCTACACCTGGAACGAACTACCGCAGCCGCAACTCTTGGTCACGTTCGGATTGTCGAACTTGAAGCCACGTGCATCCAGGCCTTCGTACCAGTCGATCGTGGTTCCTTCGAGCAACAGGGAGCTCTTCTTGTCGACGACCAGCTTGATACCGTGGAAATCGTATTGATCGTCCTGGTCTTCGCTGAATTCCTGGTCAAATTCGAGCTTGTAACTGTAGCCGCTGCAGCCGCCCGCGACGGCGCCAACACGCAGGAACAGTTCGCCTTCGATCTTGTTCTCTTCTTGATACCGTTTGACTTCGTTCGCGGCTTTTTCGGTCAAGACTACCGACATGGGTATTCCCTTCAGCGTTGTTTCGAGATTGAAATGTGTCGAACCTGAGTTTGCTATTTTTCACATCCAGATATGTTAAAAATATACAATCTGCTGCTCGTGGGGAAGCGCACCCGGTCAAAAAAATATTCCAGCGGCAGCAGGAACTGCGTCAGCCCCCAGATTTGGTTCCCTGGCGGGAGCCGGCTGGTGGCGCGCGAAACCGTCCCGGAAATTGCCTATTTTGCCAGGCTGCTCATCCGCCGCAACCGATGGACCGCTTCGGCGACCGTATCGATGGCGAACGTCACCTCGTCCGCCGTTGTAAACCGCCCCAGTCCAAAACGGAGACTGGCGCGTGTTTGGTCGTCGTCCAAGCCAATCGCCCGCAGGACGTGACTGGGCTCTGGATTGGCGGAGGTGCAGGCGCTTCCGCTGGAAACGGCCAGGTCGCGCATGCTCATCATCAACGCCTCGCCATCGACGAAGGCAAAGCTGCAGTTGAGATTTCCGGGCAGGCGGAGCCGCGGATCGTCCAAGTTCGGGCCGTTCAGCGTGACATCCTCGATGGCAGTTGTCAGGCCGTTGAACAGTTTGTTGCGGAGATCACCGAGTCGTGGCGCTTCGGTGGGTAACTCGTCCAGGCAAAGTGACAGGGCGTGCGCAAAACCGACGATACCGGGAACGTTCAGTGTGCCGCTGCGACGCCCACCTTCCTGGCCACCGCCATCGATCTGTGCATCGAGCTTGATCTTGGGCGACCGGCGGCGAACGTAGAGTCCTCCCACGCCTTTGGGACCGTAGATCTTATGGGCCGAGAAGCTCAGCAGGTCAACGTTCAACTGGTCGACGTTGACTGGAATTCGCCCGACGGCCTGGGTTGCGTCCGTATGCAGCAAGACGCCACGGGCCCGACACTCCTGGCCCAGGTTGGCCAACTCCTGAATGACACCCATTTCGTTATTGGCAAGCATGACCGAAACGAGCAGCGTCTCGTCGGTGATCGCATCGACGACGCGTTGCACATCAAGTCGCCCGGCATCTGGGCGTCCCGCCGGGTTGACGTCGATCAACGTAACCTCGCAGCCGCGCCGTGCCAGTCGTTTGAGCGGATCAAGCACGGCCTTGTGTTCCGTCGTCACGCTGATCAAGTGCCCGCCGGTCTGGCGGTTGCGATGGGCGATTCCCCGCAGCACCAGGTTGTTGCTTTCGGTGGCGCCGCTGGTAAAGACGAGTTCGCGGGGGGCGCAGCCGAGCGACGCGGCGATGGACTTGCGCGCGGCTTCGACCGCTTCGGCCGCGTCCCAGCCGAAGCAGTGGCTCGTGCTGCCAGCGTTGCCGTAGCCTTCCGTAAAATACGGCAGCATGACCTCGACGACACGTGGGTCAACGCGTGTCGTGGCGTGGTTATCCATGTAGACCGGAATCGCAACCATACGGCTATTGTTGACCGAACAACGCCTCCAGGCAAATCGACGACCAGGTCTCAAACCCATCCAAGTCGGCCAGCAAACGTTCCACCGGTTCGAACCCGGAATCGATGATTTCGTCTTCGCGGGGAGCGACATCCGGCGTCTCGACATCAAAGATATGCACGATGCCTAAATGGACTTTGCCGACGGATGTCTTGTCGTCATTGAGCAAGCCGACCAGCTGGTCGCGGTAGGGCGTCCGGATGATGACCTCTTCGGATAGTTCGCGCTGCATGCCTTCGCGATAAGGATTGAGATCCGTATCGCTGCGGGCGTCGTCGGCAGAGATATGGCCGCCGATGCCAATGCTTCGCTTGTTGTGCAGACGCTGTTCCCCTTGCCCTTTTCCACGCGTGTATTGGAACACGGAGATGTCACCTGCGGGGGTCGTGTGACGAAAAATCACATAGGGGATGAGCTGCTTAAAGCTCGGGTCGTCTTCCATTTCGGCGCGCGCCCGGTAGCTGGTATGTTCGGGGCTCAGCAGTTCATCCAGGTACTTGGCGACCTCTGTGTTGAAGCCTTGGAAATGTCCAAGTTCATGAAACAGGTCCGTGGGGACCACCAACACATGTTCCGTCTCGACCGAGGCCATCGTGCTTCCTTTCGTGAGGACAAACTGGGAGTTAGGCAGCGTCGCGATCATGCTCGCCGGTGCCCCAGGCATGCGCCGCTAAGACCAGTCAGCACGGCGCCCTGAAGCGGCGACCAGTATAGATTTGTCCTCATGGCAATGCGACCACCCCCTCGAGAGAGGTCAGGGGCGCTGGCTTGGCGAGCGCCAGGAGTGCGAATCCGCACGGGACCGCCGTAGCGGCAAACAATGTCCAAGTGTCCCGCTGCGGCACGTCATGGCTGGACTTGTTCGCGAAATGCGCGATTCCGCGAACAAGTTTCCAATTTTGTGCTCCAGAACCCCTGCGGCGACGCAAGGTCGCAAGAAGTAGGGTTTTCCCCACTCGAGCATGGTCGTTAGTAATGATCTGCTTGCTACCTGGCAGTCGGGAGGCAATAATGCTGGCCGACGCGCGTTCCCTCAGGGTGCAGCCAAGCCGGAAACTGACCATTGGTGACGGAGGACGCGCGAAATGCTTCTCAATCAAATGCGCCCACTTCTTTTGACTACCACGCTGCTGCTGCTGCCAATATCATCGTGTCGCATCTGTTGGTTGCTGGCGTTCAGTTTGTCGTGTGTTGATTCAGATTGTGTCGAATTCTCGATCACTCCGCGTGGCACGCCGTTCCGCGCATTTTCATACTTGCAATTGTCCTCATTATCCCGAGGCGTTCGGCAATTAATACGTACCTTGCCCGTCACGATTCGCAGGCTTCACGCGGTGGGGCATGTCAAATGGCGACGAGGAATCTGCTGTTCGCCCCATGTTGACTGTCACTCGTTTTCATCTTCTTGAGGTTGTATCGAATGCTTCGCTTCCCAATCCGACGTCACTGTCACTCTGCGTACCGTTGTCACCCTGCAACGGCGCGTCGCAGACGCCTTTTCTTGGAACCGTTGGAGAATCGGCACCTGCTGGCGGGTGTGCCGAGTGTGACGCTGGACATGCCAAGCGACCAATTGCTGGGCGAAGACTTTTCGTTTACTGCTTCGTTTGACAATATCGGCGCGAATCCGACGGACGTCGGCTACAGCCCGTTCGTCGACCTGACCTTCCCCGTCAACGGGGTCGACGGCATGGCGGGGACCGACACGCCGGATGGTATCACGTTTCTCAGCGCCTCGTTCCTGGGGCAACCGGTTGTCTCCACCGTGCTGACGTTTCCAGACGACGGCGGCGGCATGGGGTCTGTCGAACATCCCTACGCGGTGGACAATACCGGCGCGCCGTTGACGGTGACCGGGACAACGGGCGACCAATTGGTCGTGCTGAGGTTGCCGTTTGGGTCGTTCACGCCGGATCAGCCGGTCGCCAACATCACGGTCGAGGCCAGCCTGTCCAACCTGGCCGACTTGGCTGTTCCGTTGACCGTAACAGGGCGAGGAGGTTTTCAGTACGGATGTGATCCGCTGAACAATCCGATGTCCGATCCCACCATTCTCACGCCGGGAAGCACTTCGCCGGACAGCAGCACGTGGGTCGAAACCGATCAAACGACTCCAGAGTTACTGCTGTTGACCAAGACCTACTTGAGGCCCGAAGGCGAGACGGCGACGGGACCAAATTTTCCGCGTCAGTATCAGCTCACCGTGGATATCGCCGACGGCCAGACGGTCACCGACTTGGACCTCGTCGACGCACTGGACAACACGATGGCGTTTCTGTCCGTCGATTCGACAACCTCGGTGACGCCGGGGACGGTCTTCACTTTTCCGGGTGGCTTGCCGCCGGTCGGTGTTCCCGCCAACAGCAGCACGTTGCATGTCAATGCGGATACCGTTACCGGTGGCCCCGGCGACGTCGACCTGGAGGTGATTTTCAGCTTTTTTATTCCCGAGTTCGACGCGGACGGGATTCGCGTGATTCCGATTGATGGATCCGACCCCACGATCACCACGGATTCGGCCACGGTGGAAGGCGACTGGATCCCGGTGGACCCGCGCGATCCCGCCACACCCGATAACGCGGCGGATGGACCTGTCACACACGAGTTGCAGAACAAGTCGATCGCGATCCAAAAGTCTTTTCAGGTTGTCGGCGGGAGCGGCCCGACGCCTGGAAACGCCGTCGAGTTCACCCTGGAATTCCAGGTCTCAGACTACTACACGTTCGGTGACCTGCTCCTGGATGATACGTTTAGTGACGGCTTGGACTGGCTTTCGACGTTTGCTCCCACATTTCAGATCGCCGACCAGGACGGCACGGTGAGCGGCACGTTTTCCCTTGGAAGTGACCTGGCTCACGCCGTCAATCCCGACGGTACCGAGACGCTGGACTTTGACGTCTCGGCCGCCATGATTGCAGCTGGGGCTCCGGACGGAATCCTTCGCGGCGGGCTGGCCACTGCCCCCGACGGCGACAATAGCAGCCCCGCCGCCGCGGCGGTGGGCACGATCGTGTTTCGGACGACGGTGAGCCAGGACTACGATCAGGTTCCACCGTCCGGCCAGATACCCATTGCCCAGGGTGATACGCTTACCAATGATGCCGATATCAGCGGCACTGTGCGGGATAACGATAATCCGGCGGTCATCATCGGCCCCGCTCCCGACGGCCGCGAGGGGGATGACACTTCTGCCAGCGGAATGCTGCCGATCGGGACGCTCAGCAAGTCGATCTATGCGATCAACGGCGTCACCGGGGTGGGCGCGCTTCCACTCGTTTCGCCGGGTGACGAAGTTACCTACAGCATCGAATACACCCACCCCATGTCGACCTTTGTTGAATTCCAGCTCGCCGACTTCCTCCCGCTTCCGGTCTTCCAGGTCCTGGACCCAGATGCGGACGGAGTGCCTGGTCCTGCATGGAGCTTCGTACAAGATGCCAATCCCGCTAACGCACCTGCGCCTGGCGTGGTCGAGTTTGGTCCCAACGACACCTTCTTCGCGATCTCCGGTACGTCGGCCGGCCCCAACTTCTTCTCGCCCCCTTCGATCAGCGTCGACGGCCCGGCAAATAAACTGGGATTTTCCTACGGCGACTACGACGATACACAGAATCGCACGACGACCGTCAACCTCTTGTTTACCATCACCACGACGGCCGATGCCTTTGCGGACGGGTTGTTCCTGACCAACCTGGTTCAGAGCAAGGAGGACAATTCGCACCTCGACGAGAGCAGGGAAGAGAGTATCATCCAGATTCGGTTGGGCGAGCCAGAACTGAATATCACCAAGGGTGTGGTGGCCACAAATAATCCAGCGGGAGTGTACGATCCCAATCCGCCGCTCGCCGCGCCGCTGTCGATCACGGCGCCAGGAACAACCGGCTATCGACTCGCCGGCGGCACGCTGAATTCTGATTACCTCGCTGCGACGCCGTTGGATAGCGACCTGGCGGATGTGGATGGAGGCGACCTGGTGACGTTCTCGATCGTCATGGAGAATACCGGATCCAGCCGACGAGGTGCATTCGACATCCAGTTTCGCGACACGCTCCCTGCCGGCTTCCGCGTTCCCACGTTGGCGGAGAGTGCCGCGGAGTTAAACCTCAGTGTCACCGACGGCACCGGGGCTGCGATCGCATACACCGACCTGGGAACCGGGTTGTTCGATCCAACTGGCGGGATCGCACTGACGGATCCAGGACCAACTGCCGAGCAACCCGATGGAACCGATGGCGGTGCCCTCGATCAGTATGACGCGACCAACGGACGAAACGTGTTGATCGTGACCTACGATCTGGTCGCGGACGTTTCCGTCAATCCGCGGGAAGTCCTGGTTAACACGGCCACGTTGTTTAATTACGCCGGCGCGCCGGGCGGGCCCGACCATACGGCAGAGAATCCGTTCGACGAGGCCGAGGTGACCATTGTCTCCCCAGCGATTGACAAGACGATCGCGGCGACTAACCAGCCGCATACCACCGGCAATAATGTGGCTATCGGTGAGATCGTGACCTACGAAGTTGAAATCACGATCCCCGAAGGAACGACCAACGACGTTACGCTCGTTGATCGGCTGGACAGCGGGCTCGCGCTGGTGGGGATCAACAGCATCACCGCATCCGCCGGAGTCACCACCGATGTTGCCGGTGGATTTCCGGCGGTGGCGGCCGGAGTCACGGTTACCAATGTCGGTGCCGGCGCCGTCAACCAGGGCCGCGAATTCACGCTGGATTTCGGGAACGTCATCAATGCGGATACGAACAACAACGTGGCCGAGACCGTGGTGGTTTCGTACGACGTGGTTGTGCTCAACAGCACCAACAACAACCGGGGAATCCTCCGCAACAACCGCGCGGACTGGCGGTGGGAAACCGCCTCAGGACCAGAGGAGATTCGTGACAACGCACCGAACGTGAGGATTCTCGAGCCGACGTTACAGGTGGCCAAGGCCGCCTCGCCCGTCCTGGTGGAAGCCGGAGACGTCGTGACCTACACGATTGACATCTCCCACACCATTCCAAGCAATACGGATGCCTTCGACGTCGAATTGACGGACGTGATTCCGCCGGACACCAGCTACGTGATGGGGACCTTGCAGCACACCGGCGGGCTGGCCCCCAGTTTGCTCCAGGAAAGTGGGGGCACAGTCACTGCCGCGTGGAATTCGTTTGCCGACGGGAGTACGTCGCAGCTTCAGTTCGACGTGACCATTCTCAGTTCGGCCGTTGCCGGCGATACCATTACCAATGACGCGGATGTGGCATGGACGAGCCTTCCGACGGATGTGACATCGCCTCAATCGACCTACAACACCCTCTCGACCGAACGCACGGGAGATCCTGGTGATCCCGGTGGTGTCGCCAACGACTATCGGGACACCGATTCTGCAAACGTCGCCGTGATCCTGCCCACGGTGCTGGCGAAGACGCTGGTTAGTACGTCCGAGGCATCAACCGCCGGCAGCGACGTGGCCATCGGCGAAGTGGTCCGTTATCGGCTGCAGGCGACGTTGGCAGCCGGGACAAATACGGGCTACCGAATTGAAGATCGATTGCCCGATGGAATGGTCCTACTGGATGCAAGTCAAGCCAAGATTTCGTTCACGTCAGACAATCCGATCGTCGTCGCACCCGACCTGAGCGGAGCTAACAACTCCGCAGTACCGCCTACCTTCGTCATTCCACCCGGGCGAATTTTCGGGAGCCAAGACGTGCTGTTCTATTTGGGTACGTTGGTGAACCTGGATGTCGATGGCAATTCTGAAATCGTGACGATCGAGTTTAACGCTTTGGTGCTTAATTCGACCGATACCAACGATGGCGACCTGAAAGAGAACGTGTTCGACCTCACGGTGGGTGGCCAATTGGTGGGGACTTCCCCTCCGGTCGGCGTGACGATCCTCGAGCCATCGATTACCGACGTTGACAAGCAGGTGATCGGCGCGCCGCCCTCCGATGCCGGCGATCCGGTGACCTATCGTGTCACGTATTCGAATACTGGGACGACCACCGCTTTCGACGTCCGCCTGCTGGATGCGCTCGACCCGACCTTACTTAGCTTGACCTTGCCGCCTGCCGTGACCCTGGGGGCAGGGGCCAGCGGGATCAACGACAATTCGGTTGGGAACACGGTGGACATCTCCATTGATGAAATCCCGGTCGGCGGTACGGTGACCGTTGATTATTCGGCGATCTTGACCACGGCCGTCGTCCCGGGACAGGTGATTCCCAACACCGCCGACGTGACCTACACCAGCCTGCCGGGAACGGGGACGGTCGGTAATCCGACGGATTCGCAAACGCCGGGCGGTTCAGGCGACCCCAATGGCGAACGCAATGGTTCCGGCGGAGTCAACGATTACAGGGACGACGATACTGCGACCGTGGCGATTGACGACCCGCAGTTCGCCAAGAGCCTCATCGCCACCAACCAGCCACACACCATGGCCTTGGATGTGGCCATTGGCGAAATCGTGACCTACCAGGCGGTGATTACCGTGCCGGAAGGGACGATGCCGGGCACGCAGGTGATTGACATGCCGGATCCGGGCTTGGCCCTGGTCGCCATCGACACCATTGTTGCCAATAGCCCCAACGTTACCACGAGCGTGCCTGGTGGATTTGCCCAGGTTGTCGCCAACGCCAATGCCACAATTCCTGCCAGCGGCGATTCGGTCACCATCGATCTGGCGACGGTCACCAACACCGACAGCGACGCCGGGGCCGAGACGATCACCATCACGTATCGGGCGGTGGTCCTTAACACGCTGGCCAACGGTCGCGGTTTTGACCTGGATAATGCGGCACAGCTCGACTGGAACCTGGGGACGCTTTCCGCTCAAGCGGCGGACGTGACAATTGTCGAGCCGACGCTGGACATTATCAAGCTCAACGGCAATCCCATCCTGGGAGACGCCGGCGATACGATCAACTTTCAATTGCTGGTGCAGCATGACCCGTCCAGCAATGCCGACGCATTTGACGTCAACCTGATCGATCTGATCAATTCCGGCGGTAACAAGATGACCTACGTGCCAGGCTCGGTGATGGTCATGGATGCCGGCGGCGCCGTGCTGGCCGGTGTGCCGGACGAAACGGGCGGCGACTTGAGCATCACCTGGTCCGATTTTCCGCTCGGCGCGACCAGCACGATAAGCTTTGACGTGACGCTCGACATCAGCGTGGGGCTCAACGAATTGCTGATCAACGCCGCCGAAGTGACTTGGACCGGCCTGCCGGGCGACGTCACCACGCCCCAGTCATCGAACCCGTATTCCGTCGAACGGACCGGTGATCCGGGGGGGCCGGGCGAACCCGGCGCGAATGATTACTTGAGGTTGGATCTCGGCCTGGTCGGGACGCCGACGTTGGATTTCGCCAAAGAGATACTGGACTCGTCCGAGCGATCCACGCGCCGCGACCAGTACGACACGACGTTGACCGATGCAACGATCGGCGAATTTGTCACCTACGGCCTCATTGTCGGGCTTCCCGATGGCACGTTTCCCAACGTGGTGATCGCCGACAATCTACCCACGCTGACCAATTCCGAGGGCGTGTTGGAGTTTGTTTCGGCCAGCCTCGAATTTGTCGGCGGCGACATCACTGACGGAGTCGGTGCGCCGCTGGTTCTGCCTCCGCCCGTGCTTACCGATACCAACGGCGATGGCGTGAACGATCGGATCGTTTTCAACATGGGGACGATCATCAATGCGGCTGACGCTAACGGGATCACCGAGCACGATCAGTTCGTTGTGGCGATCGAGACGCGCGTCTTGAACACGCTGCCCGATACGACCACCGTGAATTTCGACGGCGATACGTTGACGAACTTGGCGCAGATTACCGCCACGGGGCTCCCGGTACCGCTGACCGATTCCGTCGATATCGAGATCGTCGAGCCGGATCTGGAGATCATGAAGGATACCAATACCACCGCGGTGGACGGGGGCGATACGGTTACGTTCACGATGACGGTTGATCACACCGCCGCTTCGACTTCAAACGCCTTTGACGTATCGATCACCGACGTCCTGCCGACTGGCCTGACTTACGCCGGCAACATCGCAGTCATCTCGGGCGACGGTCCGGCGGTCTCGCAAGCCGGGCAGACCTTGACGTTCTCTTGGGCATCCATTCCGCTCGGCGCGCCAACCTACCAGTTCACCTTTGACGTCACGGTCGATGCCTCGGTGACTCCAAGCCAGACATTCCTGAACGTGGCGGACCTCGGGTGGAGCACGTTGCCGGGCACTGATCCTGGCGAGCGGACCTACACGGATACCGACCCGGCGGATCTGATCATGACAACCACCACGGCATTGAACCCTGTCAAGTCGCTGGTCACGACCTCCGAACCCAGTACAACAGGAAATGATACGGTCGTCGGCGAAATCGTCCGCTATCGATTGCAATTTGAGATCACCGAGGGCACGCTACCGAACTTGCGTCTGATCGATACCCTCGATCCAGGTTTGCAATTGGTGGACCCTTCGCAGGTGTTTGTCTCGTTCACGTCCGATCTTCCGATGGGCGCGGCCGCTGATCTGTTAGGCGCCAACAACGGCGCTGACCCTCCCACCCACCTGGTCAGCGCCGGCCGGATCACGACCGTCGGACAGCAGGTGTTCTTCGACCTGGGCGACATCACCAACAACGACAATGACGCGAATTCGGAATTTATCACCTTGGAGTACAACGTCCTGGTGAACAATACCGTCGACACCAACGACGGCGATGTGCTCAACAACAGCTTCACCGTCGACCTGGACGGCACCCCGATTGGTCCTGCAAACCCGGGCGACAACACCGTCGCCGTAACGGTCCTCGAGCCGTTGATTGACGACGTCGATAAATCGGTTTTGACGATCAGTGGCGACAGTGTGACCTACCAGGTGACCTTTTCCAGCCAGGGTTCGACAACCGCATTCGACACTCGGTTGCTGGACCTGCTCCCGGCCCAGTTGTCGCTGGACGTTGCCAGTGTGTCGGTCACGCTGTTGGCCGGTGCGACCGGAGTGGACACCAGCAATTCCACGGCGACTACGGTGGACGTCAGGATCGAACAGATGCCCTTCGGGAGCGCGGCGGTCGTGACCTACACGGCGTTGTTGAATGCGAGCGGCCAGACGATTCCAAATACGGCCGATGTGACCTATACGAGTCTGCCAGGACCAAATGGCACGGTGGTCAACCCGACTGGCTCGCAGACGCCAGGCGTCCCCGGTGCGCTCGACGGCGAACGGAATGGATCTGGAGGCGTGAATGACTATCGTGACTCGGACATCGAGTTGCTCGGTTCGCTGGGCGATTTTATCTGGCACGACCTCAACGGAGACGGCGTCCAGGATGGCGGCGAACCGGGGCTCGATGGCGTTCACGTCAGCCTGGTCTGGCCTGGTCCGAACGGGACATTTGGTGACGGGGATGACGTGACGCTGACCAGCGTGACCAGCGGTGGCGGCATGTACACGTTCAGCGGATTGCCGGTGGGGAATTACCAGGTGGCGGTCGATGTGAACACGGTGCCTGCCGGCTTTGTCAACACGTACGACCTGGACGGGAATCACAATTCACAAACGGATGTCGGCCTGACGGCGGGCCAAAATCGAACGGACGTGGATTTCGGCTACGCAGAATCGGTCACGGCCGCCGGCCTCAAATGGAATGACACCAACGGCGATGGCGTTCAGAATGGTAGTGAGGGTCCGCTGGCTGGCGTCACGATCTTTGTCGATTTGAACAACGACGGTGTCTTTGGGCCGGGCGAGCCGAGCGCGGTTACCGGGCCCGCGGGGGAATACACGATTTCCGGATTGTCGCCGGGGACATTGACGGTGCGTGAGGTCCCACCGGTCGGCTACTACCAAACATTTCCGACCGGATTCGCACCGCATACCGTCACCCTGGCCCCTGGCGAGGCACTATCGGATCTGAATTTCGGCAACGCGTCGAGCACGCCGATCATCATCAATGACTCGAACAGTTCGTTCATCATCATCGACGGCGATTGGACCTACTATCCTGATTGTGGTGGGCACTGGGACGGGGATGCCACGGTGAGTTTGCCGGGAGTTGGCGAGAGTACCGCACAATGGGTCTTTACTGGTTTGGAGCCCGGTTCCTATCGTGTTTCGGCAACCTGGGTTGCCAACCCGGACGGTGCCACCAACACACCGTATACGGTGCTCGGCGGACCGACGACGGAAATGGTGCGCGTCAACCAGATGGTTTCACCCGCCACCTACCCCAATTCCTTCGTGGAAGGGGGTGTCCCTTGGATGGACCTCGACGCCAGCTACCAAATCCTGGGTAACACGCTCACGGTGCAGATTTCCAACGACGCCAACGGTGTGGTCGTCGCCGACGCGATTCGGATCGAACGGATCGTCAATCCAGAGATTGTCGTGTCCCAGGCTGGGACGGAGATCACCGACGGCGTGACCAGCATCGATTACGGTGCGACCAGCGTCGGGGCGCCGATCACGCTGACCTACACGGTCGAAAACCAAGGTGGATCCGACCTGTCCCTGGCGACGCCCATTACGGTGCCGGCCGGTTACACGGTGGTTAATTCCTTCGGCCAGACCACCCTCGCGCCGCAACAGACGACGACGTTTGACGTGCGATTGGACGCCGCGCAACCGGGGAATTTTGGTGGCGACATCGTCTTTTACAATTCGGACAATGACGAGAATCCGTTTTCGATTCCTGTGACGGGGTCGGTCGATTCGAACGTGATTGATGATGGTGACGCCGGATTTGTCACTTCGGGCGCCTGGACGAATGTAGTCGGCAGCGGTTTTCAGAACGACGTCA
>JAUIHJ010000138.1 GCA_030432015.1 bacterium | reverse complement strand
CGTGCGGCGCGTCCGGCCTTCGCAGGTCGTCACGACCCGGACGCCGGTCTCGGTCAACAACCGACCCAAAGCACTTCCCAGGTCGCCGCAATACAGGACGCCAACGGTGCATTCGCTCGTATGTCGCGACATTCGGGTACCTTCAGCTTTGCCGATCGCCCGGCAAAGGGTCCTTCGAGTTGAGCAGAGTTTACCAGCGGATCGAATGAATCGACGGTGCCTTTGTGTTGCGGCGATGGGAGGATACCCTTCATCGCCGAGCGTCCGTCGTTTGACTGTTTAAATGACCTCAAACGGCACGTCGGCGGCAAGCGTTGGTCGCTCGCCGATGCGCATTCCAGGTACTTAATAGTAGGTGAGACAACGAAGACGGATGGCTCGGAACACCCCTCCGAAAGTGGTTTTTCGTTTTGTCGAGACCATCGATCCCTCGCAGTTGCTACAGGTCTTCCGTCCGGAATAACAGGCACCATGCGATGTGGGTAAATCTTGCCTGGCCAATCGCTTGCGGTCCGACGTTTTGTGTCACACGCCTCGCAGCGTAACCCACCAACGCAAACCGCGCGGACAAATGGGAACGGTAAGACGCGCTTGCTCGACCTCGCGAACGTCGACTGCCCGGTGGAAAATTTGGAGCTGGCAACAGGATATGCGACCGGGTACAACGGAGAGTGTTCCAGCCGTCGTTCGCGAACGAGCCCCACATCGCGAGGCGACCCGAATGTTCCCGCCACTCCAACCGACAGGGCTACTTCCGGTGATGCGAATCGTCTCTCCCTTGTCACTCGTCCGCCTCCGTCCAAGGCGTCTGGGCTGGGCATGTGCTACGGCGTTGGCGGTCGTCAAGATCATGCTCTGCTGCCTGCCGCGGGCGGTTGCCGACGATGACGCCGACCGTTTCTTCGAGTCTGACGTTCGTCCAATCCTTGTTGAGCATTGTCTCGCCTGCCACGGTGCCACCGAGCAGAATGGAAGCTTGCGACTGGATTCGAAAGCGGCCCTGCTCGCCGGAGGAGAATCCGGTCCGGGCGCCGTGCCTGGATCGGATGCGAGCTTGATTCTCAAGGCCGTCCGCCGGAGCGGTGAATTGGCGATGCCGCCCGATGAGCCGCTTACCGAACGCCAGGTTGCCGCGATATCGAAGTGGGTTGAACTGGGCTTGCCATGGCCCGATCGTTTTACGCAGTTGCAGTCGACCATCGCAGAAAATGCGAAGGACCATTGGGCATTCCAGCCTGTCAACGATCCTCCGATCCCCGGCATCCCTCCGACTTCTGTTGCCAGAAATCCGATCGACGCGTTCGTGCTGAGCAGGCTAAAGCAAGCTGCGCTGACGCCCTCGCCCGAAGCGGATCGGCGAACCTTGATTCGTCGGTTGTCGTTTTCCTTGACGGGACTTCCGCCTCGCCCACTCGATGTCGACAAGTTTGTCGCCGATCCATCCCAGGATGCCTACTCGGACCTTGTCGAACAGTACCTGGCGTCGCCACAGTACGGCGAACATTGGGCGCGGCACTGGCTGGATGTGGCTCGGTATTCGGATACGAAAGGGTACGTCTATGCTCGCGAAGAACGCTTCTGGGTGCATGCATGGCGGTATCGCGATTGGGTCGTCAAAGCATTCAATGACGACATGCCGTACGATCGTTTTCTCTTGCTGCAGTTGGCGGCGGATCAGGTTGCGGATCGGCGAGACGAAGACCTGTCCGCGATGGGGTTCTTGACGATTGGCCGGCGGTTTCTCGGCGTCAACCGTGACATTATGGATGACCGCATCGACGTCGTCACGCGCGGAACGCTGGGTTTGACAGTCAGTTGCGCACGGTGCCATGACCACAAGTACGATCCGATTCCCACCGCGGACTACTACTCGCTCTACGGAGTCTTCAACAGTTGCGCGGAAGACCTGGTGCGGCTGGATCAAACCGTCCGCGATGACGCGTTCGAGACGGAATTGAGAAAGCGCCGGACGGCGTTGGAGGAGAAGCTGAAGTCGAGCCGCGAGGAATCGTCGCAGCGAGCTCGCAGTCGGATTCGTGACTACTTGCATGCGCAAACCGAGTTACACAAATATCCACCGAATGGATTCGATCAGGTGTTTGCGAAATCCGATCTGCTGCCCGCGTTCGTGCGGCGGTGGGAAGCGTACCTGAGGACCGCACAGCGGCAAGGCGATTCGGCGTGGGTCGCTTGGCACCGATATGCCGACTTGTCACCCGGGGAGTTTGCCGCGCAATCGTCCGACGTGTGTGCATCAATTCGCACGGCGAAGCCTGGGGAAATCAATCCCCGCGTGGCCGCTGCCTTCGAGACGCCACCGGACAACTTCAGCGAGGTCATCGACCGCTATGGCGAGCTGTTTGCACAGGTCGATGTCGAATGGAACGAGCGAACGAAAGATACTCAGGAAGACAGCTTACCGGATCCCGCGTCCGAACAACTTCGTCGTGTCATGTATGGGCCTGGTTCGCCGTGCGAAGTTCCCGACGAGGGGATTGTCCACACGGAAACGTTCTTCGATAGCGGCACGTGCACGGCGCTATGGAAGCTGCAGGGCGACATCGATCGTTGGTTGATCGGTCCGGAACAGCCGCTTGCGTATGCGTTGATTCTGCGAGACCGTCCTGCGCCTGCCGAGCCGCGGATCTTCCGACGCGGCAACATACTTAACCAGGGCGACGACGTTCCCCGCCAGTTCCTGGCGGTGTTATCGCCCTCCGAGCGGCAGCCGTTTCAGGTCGGCAGCGGCCGCCTGGAGCTTGCTCAAGACATCATTGACAAGTCCAACCCGCTGACGGCGCGCGTGATCGTCAATCGGGTGTGGGCTCAGCATTTTGGCCGGGGCCTGGTCTCCACGCCCAGCGATTTTGGGTTGCGCGCCGAGCGGCCCTCTCACCCAGAATTACTCGACTGGCTGACGAGCCGGTTTGTTGAACAAGGCTGGAGTTTGAAGCGGCTGCATGAGCTGATCGTGATGTCAGCCACATTTCGTCAATCGTCGCTCGGGCCGCCTGCGAAAGCTGACCTGGAGCACGCCGTCCAAGTCGATCCGGACAACCGACTGCTATGGCGGATGAATCCGCGCCGTCTGACCTTCGAACAGTTTCGCGATTCGATGTTGGCAGCTTCGGGGGAACTCGAGTTGCAGGTCGGCGGCAAACCAAAGGACCTGTTTAACAACCCCTCGCATGTGCGGCGCACGCTTTACGGGCTGGTTGATCGTCAGTTCTTGCCGGCCATCCTGCGTGTGTTTGATTTTGCAAATCCAGATCTCCACGTGGCGAAACGCAGCCAGACGACCGTGCCTCAGCAGGCGTTGTTTTTTATGAACCATCCGCTGGTTCTACGGCGCGCCCAGCGTCTGGCGGCCGCGTGCCGTCCGGACGCGACGCCCCGCGAGGCGATTGGAACGATGTTTCGCCACGTCTTGCAGCGCCCGCCAACGGACGCGGAATTGAACGACGCCCTACAGGTTGTAGCGCAGGCCGCGAGTGAGACTCCCGCGGCGCGCCTCACGGCGAAAGATTGGACCTACGGCCATGGCACGTACAACGAAGGCTCCCAGCGCGTCGAGCACTTCGAAACGTTGCCACATTTTACTGGCGAGTCTTGGCAGGGCGGCCCCGCGTGGCCGGACGCCAAGCTGGGCTGGGTGCAATTGTCTGCGGTTGGTGGCCATCCCGGAAATACGCGAGCCACTGCGTCGGTTCGCCGTTGGACTGCTCCGCGCGACATGCTGGTCCGGATTGAATCAGAATTGCGTCATGAGGTGGCGGCAGGCGATGGTGTGCGGGCATTCATTGTCAGTTCGCAATCCGGCCAGTTAGGCGAAGCGAAGGTGCATCAATCCATCGCGCAGCTGAACACGGAATCGATGCCGGTCAAGAAGGGAGAGACGATCGATTTCGTGGTGGATATTGGTGATGTGTTGAATAGCGATCAGTACTTATGGAAAGCGACAATTGCGGACCAGGACACATCAAGCCCGACATCCGTGTGGGACTCGATGAATGACTTCCCTACGAACACTGCGAAGCGGTTGGGACCGCTGGAACAGTTGGCTCAGATTTTGTTTTGTTCAAATGAGTTCTTGTTTGTGGACTGAATACGGAATGACCCCATGAGTTTCAGAACATCCAAGGTATACCGACCGGCACTTAACCGGCGCGAGATGCTGTTACGTTCCGGCCTGGGGCTCGGGGCGCTGGGGTTGAATGCTGTTCTGGCCGACGACGATCGGTCCATCAACCCTGCCAGCGGTGCGCGTTTTGGTGGCACCGCGAAGCGAGTGATTCAGTTTTTTCTCAACGGCGGCCCGTCCCATGTGGATACGTTTGACCACAAGCCCGCGTTGGCAAAGCACGCCGGGAAGCGGCTGGGCGAGACACTGACAACCGAGCGTAAGACCGGAGCGGCTTTCCCCTCACCCTTTAAGTTCCAGCCCTACGGCGAATCCGGGATTGAGGTCAGCGAGTTGTTTTCTCGTACGGCCCAGCACATCGATGACATCGCCGTGATTCGATCGATGTATGCTCAGGTGCCCAATCATGAGCCGTCGCTGATGCTGATGAACTGTGGAGATTCCGTTCAGGCCCGCCCCAGCGCAGGCGCGTGGGTGCTGTATGGTCTTGGCGCCGAAAACCAAAATCTGCCCGGCTTTATTGCCATGTGTCCCGGCGGGCTGCCTATCAAGGACACGGAGAATTGGCAGTCGGCGTTTCTGCCCGGCGCGTATCAAGGAACGCACATCGATTCACAGCACACCCAGTTGAGTCGGTTGATTGAAAACATCGAGCACCCGCAGATCAGTACCCCCGATCAACGGCGTCAGCTTGAATTGTTGGCGAAATGGAATCGTGACCATCAATCTCAGCGTCTCGACCGGCGCCTGGAAGCCAGGATTCAATCCTACGAACTCGCATTTCGCATGCAGGCTGAGGCCAGCGATGCTTTTGATATCGCGAATGAGCCACAGCACGTCCGCGATCGCTATGGCGAAGGCGTGCATGGACGCCAGACATTGATTGCCCGGCGATTGGCCGAGCGCGGCGTACGCTACATTCAACTGTGGCACGGGGCGGGTCAGCCCTGGGACAATCACGACAAGATCGCCGAAAATCATCGCAAGCTGGCTGGCGAGATCGATCAGCCCATCGCCGCACTGTTGAGCGACCTCAAGGCGCGTGGCATGCTGGACGAGACGCTGGTGGTGTGGGGAGGCGAATTCGGACGAACGCCAACGGTGGAACTCGCCGGCGACGGAGCATCGAAACTCGGACGCGACCACAACCACTATGGATTCAGCGTCTGGCTGGCCGGCGGCGGCATCAAAGGTGGTACGGTCTATGGGGCGACCGATGAGTTCGGATTTAAGGCCGAACAGAATCCGACCAGCGTTCACGACCTGCATGCGACGATGCTGCATGCGCTCGGCCTGGACCACAAGAAACTAACGTATCGCTATTCCGGTCGAGACTTCCGGCTAACTGACGTTCATGGAAACGTGATTCACGAGATCCTTACTTAACTGCCGATCCTGCCTCCGCCGCGCCGCGTGATCGCCACGACGGCTGGCCGCGGCGGTTTACTGGATTGGAAATCGGGCCAGCGGGTCGACGGTTTTTGAAAGTCGGAGCCGTCCTCTTCTCCGGGATGCTGGACGGAGACAAACAGCGTCTCATTGTCGGGCGTCAGGCACACGCCACTGACTTCGCTGCCACGCGGACCGCGGAAGAATAGTTTGGTCAGTGCACGCCCGGCGCCGTCGACGTCACAGGCATAGATTCCATCGCCGAATCCCGTCAGCTGATGGTCGCTGTCGGTGGTCAGCCAGAGGCGACCGTCGCTGTCAAAGGCGCCGTTGTCCGGGCTGGAAAACCAGCCATTGGCAGACGTCGCGGCGTGATAGCTCGAATCGTCGGAAGGTTTGGCCGGGTTGCCGGCTTTCAGGAAGACCTCCCACTGAAAGGTTTCGGCACAGTGGTCGATTGCGTCGGCAGCGCCCGGTGGCACCAACTCCAGGATGTGGCCGTGCTCATTGATCGCACGCGGATTTGGGCCGGCGGCCTGCTCGGGCGTCCGTTTGCTATTGTTGGTCAGAATCACGAACACGTGTCCCGACTGCGGCGAGACTTCGACATCCTCAGGGCGATCCATGGGGGTTGCACCCACCATGTCCGCGGCGCGGCGGGCTTCGATAACGACATCCGCCTGGCTATGGAAGCCATGTTTGCTGGTTAGCGGCCCGCTGCCGTAGACCAGCGGGAGCCAGCGGAGCGAACCATCGTCGTTGAACCGCGCGACCGAGAGAACGCCGTCGTCGAGCAGGTCACGATTGGCCGCCCGATTGTGCGGATCGTATGGGCGATTGGTCACGAACCGATACACGTAGTCGAATCGTTCGTCGTCGCCGCAGTAGATCACAACGCGGCCATCGTGGTTGACCGTAATGCCGGCCCCTTCGTGTTTCACGCGACCCAATGCGGTTCGCTTGACCGGCATGGAGTCTGGATCGAAGGGATCAAATTCGACGACCCAACCGAAACGATTCGGTTCGTTTGGTTCGTGCTCGATATTGAATCGCGGGTAGTGGTTGGCCAGCGCAGGGCTAAAGCGACTGGGGCCATCAATGCCGTAACGTAGGTGGTTGCGAGCCTCCGGCGTTTGGCTGGCCTGGCCACTGAAGTAGCTGTTAAAGTTCTCTTCGCAGATCAGCATGGTCCCCCACGGCGTCACGCCTCCTGCACAATTATTGAGCGTTCCGATCACGCGCGTGCCACTGGGATCCTGGCTGGTCTGCAGACGCGGATGCCCGGCAGCCGGACCGGACACGGAGATTTCAGTGTCCAGTGCCGTGATTCGACGATTGAAAGGGCTGGTCGGTACGGCGCTCCAGCGACCACGATCCTGTCGAATCTCGCACACCGAATGACCAAGCGCGGCAAGTTCGACATCGACCCGCTCCTTTGACAGCGTCTCCAGGCAATGCTGGTCGACGACGCCCGGGAACATCAGATTGGTGTTGGTGTATTCGTGGTTGACGCAGAGCAGGCCGCGGAGCCTGCCGTCGCCATCGCTTGGAAGCGGCAAGAAGGCCGTAAAGTCGCAGTTGTAGCCGAATTGTCGAGTCTGGCGCGGTGCGGTTTGATCGAGCGGATCGAAGCCCAGCCCGTCCGAAAAAAGTGGGTCACCCCAGCGCAGCAGGACATGCAGGTCGTAGCCCGGCGCCACGGCAGCACGCAAGTCGTTACCGTGCTGCAGTTCCTGAAACGTCAATGTGGATGGACCGTCCGCCGGCGGTTGATTGCGGGCGGAAACGGACTCGTTGGCGTCACTCGTATCCATCAGGCATGACGTCGCAAGCCCTGCGGCGGCCGCCTGAAGCAGGGTCCGGCGGGAAATCAGGTCGCCAATCGTCTGGGTAACGCGCGGGTTCGAACAGGGATCTTCTTCGAAATAGCAAGCGGAATTTCGACCGCCGCGGGGTGTAGACGGCACTTGGGGACTCCTGGATAGTAAGTCGAAATGGGCAAACGGCGTCGCCGTTGAAATCGGAAGAGGTTCGCTCCAGGTAGGGCAGCTCAAACTCAGATCAACGGAGTGTGGAAGTTAACAGTTCGCGGTGTCGACTTTGTGAAGTGCGTGTGAAGAAATGGTGAAGAGCCGGGCGGCAGAACGCGGCAGGCAGGCCCTTACCAAGGGAGTCGCGATCCAAGGTATCGCAATCGTCCGATTTCGGGGGTAGAATTTAGCTGTCGTATTGTTTTTGGCGTGTGCCGCGGCTGAAGAGAAGCAGTCGCGGGATTCCTCCGCTGCAAACCGCGGGGCGCGGAACAGGCATTTTACGTGAATATCAACAATCTGATCACGACGCAGAAGATTGACGATGTGTTGGTGATGAAGATCGAGACCGAGCAGATCAAGGATGGTCTCGTGGCGCAAGACCTGAAGACGATCTTCGCTCATACCGTCAAGAGTTCCCTGGCGACCAAGTTTGTCTTGGACATGGGCAAGCTGACGTTTATGACCAGCTTGGGGTGCGTCGCCTTCATTAGCGTCAAGCACGCCATTCGAGACAAGGAGGGGCGGTTGATCCTCTGCAATATCACGCCCTTCATCCACAAGGTCTTTACCGCCAAGCGACTTCTCCAGCAGTCGCACATCAATGGCAACGTCGCCTTTGAATGTGCCGAGACGCTGCAGGACGCGTTGGAAATGTTCTCGTCCAAGGGCAGCGAGGTCTGAAGTGACGCGAGGGTCGAATTCGCTGGCGTCGATCTTCGTGATGCCGAATTCTTCGCGATCGGCCGAGCCTCAGGGAGTTGTTTTCAATTTGTCCTTGAAAACCTTCTCGAATTTCTCCACTTTGGGCCGCACGACGGCTTGGCAATAGCCTTGGAACGGATTTCGTTCGAAGAAGTTCTGGTGGTCCGCCTCCGCTTTGTAGTATTCCCTGATTGGGCTGATTTCCGTCACGATCGGGGCGCTGAAGGCACCGGACTTGTCCAGTTCTTGTTTGTACTTTTCCGCCAGCTCTTTTTGCTGTTCGTTGTGAAAGAATACAACCGAACGGTACTGGGTGCCGACATCCGCACCCTGCCGATTCAGGGTGGTGGGATCGTGTGTCATCCAGAAGACCTTGAGAAGTTCTTCGAAGCTGATCGTGTCAGGTTCGTAGGTGATACGACAAACCTCCGCATGCCCTGTTTCACCGGTACAGACCGCTTTGTAAGTCGGATTCTTGACGAAGCCTCCCGCGTATCCGGATTCCACCGCCGTCACCCCGCCGAGTCGCAAGAAGACGGCTTCGGTGCACCAGAAACATCCCGATCCGAATGTGGCAACGGCACTCTTGGCCCCGACCGCTTCGGAATCCTGTGTCTCCGAACGTGGCTCGCCGGTCTGATCGGCCTTGCCGGGAGCAGCCGGTTTCTCCGCCGCAACAGCGGGCACGACCGGGTCCGGCGCCGCGGCGTCATTTTCTTCAGCCATCGTGGACTCCTCGATTGCCACCGGAATTTGAATCGGTTGTGAGCTACAACCCGGTTGCAGACAGCCAACGCTGATCGCAAACAGGCAAGTTGTGATTCTAAGCATTTCTGAATCGCACCTATAGAGGTTGCTGAAGGGCTGGATGTGGGCGGCACGGCCAGCTTGCTTACGATTTTGCCGATAAATCGCGCTTTTGCAACCGCCAACATTCGCTATACTCCGCCGCCCTGGCGCTCCCGATCCCCCGGCCGGCATTTGCTACCAACGCTAGCAGATTTTGAAAATGGTTCGTTTCCACTGGCAATTTACCCTGATCGCCCTGACTGTGGTCGCGATCTGTGGTGGCTGCGGTGCGACGAGGAGCCGTGTGGCCACCGAGCAGTTACTGGTCTCTGACGCGGTCGACGACGCGGTTGCGAGCATTGATTTCCGCCATTTGGCTGGTCGCAAGGTGTTTTTCGATTCCAAGTACATTCGTAATGTGAAGGGCGCGGGCTTTGTCAACGCGGACTACATCATCAGTTCGCTGCGCCAGCAGATGATTGCGGCCGACTGTCGGATGGTGGAAAGCCACGCCGATGCGGACGTGATTGCCGAAGCGCGGGTTGGCACCCTGGGCGCCGACGGCAACGAAGTCACGTACGGCATTCCGGCGAGCAATGCCCTTTCGACCGCTGCGACACTGGTGCCTGGTGCGCCGATTATCCCGGCCATCCCTGAGATTTCGTTCGCTCGCAAGGAAGGTCAAGTTGGCGCCGCCAAGATCGCGGTCTTTGCGTATGAACGAAAAACGGGCCGCCCCGTCTGGCAGTCGGGCACGGCACGTTCGCGCAGCACTTCGCAGGACTTTTGGCTCTTTGGCGCAGGTCCGTTTCAAAACGGCACGATTTACAAGGGAACGCGGTTCGCTGGTGAAGCGCTGCCGATTCCGACGCTGGCCACCGATGACCCTCAGTTGGCGCAGCAGGCAGTGCCCTACGAAAACCGCCATGTCTTCGTCGACCCTAAAGTGCCAGAGAAGAACGTCCGCCAAGCCAATCATGAAGGCAAGCAACCCGAAGTCGGCGGTGACCATCCGGAGGCCAAGCCGATCCAGCTATTCGGGTTGGACCCGGATATTACCACACCATTAGAAGCAGATCTCGAGCGAAGAATTGGAGAAGCCCCATGATTTCAAATGACGCGCCACGTATCTTGATCTGTCGACTGAGCGCCGTGGGTGACTGCATCCTCACGATGCCGATGTTGTGCGCCCTCCGCGAGCAGTTTCCCCACGCGTTCCTGGGCTGGGTCGTTCAACCAGGCTCGGCGTCGCTGTTGGAGAATCACCCGGCGCTGGACCGGCTGATTGTCGTTGACAAACGGTGGCTCAAATCCCGCCAGAAAATTCGCGAGGTGCGGCGAGAACTGCGATCCTTCCAGTTTGAGATTGCCATCGATCCGCAGAGCCTCTCCAAGAGCGCCTTGCTGGCTTGGCTGTCGGGCGCGAAGCAACGACTCGGCTTTCAGTCGCCGCGCGGCCGCGAACTGAGCCTGTGGCTGAACAACCACTTCATTAAACCATCCTCGCAGCATCTGCTCGATTGCCAGTTGGAACTGCTGCAACCCTTGGGCGTTACCGCACCGAAGGTCGAATTCCGCTTACCTTCCAACCCACAGGCGGAGGAGAAAGCGGAGTCGTTTCTGTCCAGTGCTCATCTGCGAGGCGGCTACGTCGCCATGAATCCCGGCGCTGGGTGGGACTCGAAGTTATGGCCGGCCGATCGCTTCGGCAGAGTGGCCCGCGCACTCGGTCAACGCCATCAGATCCCGACGCTCGTCGTGTGGGCGGGAGATCGCGAGCGGGCCTGGGCAGAGCAGATCTTGAGCCATTCGGGTGGGCACGCCGTGTTGGCACCCGCGACATCGCTACCGGAGCTGGCGGCGCTGCTTCGACGCGCCCGTCTGTTTCTGGCCTCCGACACTGGCCCTTTGCACTTGGCATCCGCGGTCGGGACAACCTGCGTCGGGCTGCACGGGACGACGCGGTATCAAGCCTCCGGGGCTTACGGGCGGCAACATATTTCCATCCAGCATCGATTTCAGTCCGGCACCAGCCGTGCGCGGCGGCGGGCGAGCAATGATGCGATGCGCGAAATTCAAGTGGAGCCCGTCGTAAGAGCCTGCGAGGAGCTATTGGCGCGCCCGGTCGACCAGGTTACTCGAGACGCGGCTTAACTGGATAGCGCCGGGCTGTTCGATCAGGCGTTGCTTTTCAAGATTGTCGTCGCCGGCCAACATGCCAGATCGGAACACGCGTGGGAATGGCCGGAGGATGGCGAACACGATGGTCGTGTGCATTCCTTTGACTTCCGCCGCCGCTGCCTCCAGCGGCGGAAGTCGAAAGCAGGTACGGCGGTGCGGCAACGCCTGGCCTCGCAACGTGGCGCCGTCCAGCAAGGGACGTCGCTCGAAACGAAGGAAACGTGTTGCCGAAACGTGTTGCCGAAACGCTGATCTCATCGTATCCAAAATCTGACCCGGATTGCTCAAGCCGTGAACTTCCTCGGCTTCACCGCGGTTGCCGCATCCTGCGCCGGGGGAAAGCGGGAAGTTGTCGTGGAGTCCCTTGCGACCTGCATCTCCGGGGCGGATAATCGGGCGCCTCCGGAAGTGTTCCCCAACTCCCACGGACGAACCATGAATCGTACCCAGCGGCCAACGCCGGACGAGTGCTTCGATTATCATCGCGATTACGTCGCCAATGTGCCCGCTGGGGACATCCTCGAAACACTTTCACAACAGAAGGACGCGATCGTGGCGCTGGTGCGCGAGATTCCGGCTGAGGCAGCAGAAGTGGTTCATCCGCCGTATGCTTGGACGGTTCGTCAAGTCATTGAACATTGCGCGGACGCGGAGCGGGTGTTTGGCTATCGGGTCTTGCGTTTTGCGTCCGACGACCCGACCGATCTGCCTGGCTGGAATGAGAATGACTATGCTGCCAGCGGCTACGGGCCGGCCGCCGATCTTCCCGCGCTGGCAGATGAATTTGCTGCCCTGCGAAGCGCCAATCTGGCACTGCTGACACGGCTCGCCGAGGATCGGTGGGATCGACGCGGTACGGCCGATGGGCGTCAGGTCTCCGTGCGGACCCTGGCGTGGCTGATGGCCGGCCATTGGCTCCATCACGAGAAGATCCTACGCCAACGACTCGTTGACTGACCGATCGCACGCACCGCCGTCGCCAGCAGTGTCCTCTGAAGTTGGCACGCGGCGCGGCAAGCGCCGTAACTGAAGCCCTGCGACCCGCAGCACCAGCACCGGGACCGCTATCGTCGCACCGTAGCAGCATCCGAACAGAGCCCAGCACTGCGGAGTCTCTACGGGGGGCAGCCCGGTTCCTCCGGTCAGCATCCCTCCGACCGGCGCAACCAAGAACACTGCCGGCAACGCAGCCAGCGCCGCCTTGCCCTGCGAGCGGATGCTGATCGCGACAAAGAACACGATCAACCCGGTCGCTGAGACGCACCCCAAAAACGCGATTGCTTCCCCCATCGTCACTAACGGCAGATTGGCTTGCCTGGCCGCCGCCACGGCGATTGCGACAGCGGTGGTGCAGGAGAGCAAGGTCCAGATCGAGAACTGCCAGGCGGGAGCGTTTGCCGCAGCCTGAAATTCGCTGGCCGAGCCAAGGTGGAAGCGAACCAGTTTCGAGATCCCCAACGGGGTGGCGAAGAAACCGAAGGCGACCATCTGAATTGCGATCCAGGGCCCGTAGGTGTTGCGTCCGTCGGTTGCCTCGGAGGCGACCACCGCCAAGCCACTAACCAAGGCCAGCGAGATCAGCACACGAAGGACGATGTTCCAGCGAGCGAACGTAAACCAGACCGCCAGCATCATCTGCTGGGCAAAAACCAGACCTAACAGGATAACGCCGGGAAGATCGGGCCACCGCTGATGTGTCGCGTTGATGTAACAGATCGACGCCAAATCGCCCAGCGCGAAGGCCATCGCCAGGGTCAGGCAGAGGATCGCGTGCGGTTTCATGGATGGATACTCCACCGAATCGCCACAGTTTACCGGGGACAGGGTGCCGCGACCACTTCTGGGGCTCGAAGGGCACCTGCTGGGCGTTGCAAACCGTGCGGCCGTTCTTAAGAATATATCACTTGCCGAAGGC
>JAUIHJ010000137.1 GCA_030432015.1 bacterium | reverse complement strand
TGAGGCTTCCCAGCCTGGAATGGTTACAACGCTTCAATGCCGAATCGCTGGTCGTTTCAACCGGCATGTTGGCGATCGGCTTGATCTCCGGAGTGGTACTCAATGTGCTCCGCCGATCGGCGGCGGAAGGCGTCGCCTGGACCGATCCGGTGGTCCTTTCATCCGCGCTCCTGTTTATCTGGCTCGCCTGCATGACCGTGTTTGAATCGCTTTACAAGCCGGCGCGGCAAGGGCGCAAAGTCGCCTATTTGACCATGGCCAGCTTTCTCTTTCTGCTCTTGGCCCTGGGCTTGGTCTTGACCGGCGAGCACGCCAGCGGACCTGCGCCGCAGAAGCCAACGAGTCGCCATCGATTAACGGTCCCTTCGAACGCACTCGTCCAGCCCAGCACGAGCGGGCTGACCACGGAGGGCCCATCGTGAAGTTGCAGGTCATTGGTTGTAACCATCACAATTCGAGCGTTGAGATGCGCGAGCGGCTGGCCTTCAGTCCCGCACAATTGCGCGATGCGCTGGTGCGGTTGCGGCACCTCTTTCCCGAGGCAGAGACCGTGCTGTTGTCCACCTGCAATCGAGTCGAACTCTATTTTGCCGCACAGGAAGCTGTACGGTGTCCCACCCACCATCAAGTCGTTGAGTTTCTGGCTGAATTTCACGGGCTGGATCCAGCCACGTTTTTCGACGAGTTGTTCGAACGAACGGGCGAAGATGCGGTGCGCCATCTCTTCACGGTCGCGGCCAGTCTCGACAGCATGGTCGTTGGCGAGGCGCAGATCCTGCCGCAGGTGAAGAGCGCTTATGACCAGGCAACCGAGGGCGATGCCACCGGTCCCTTAACGCATACTGCGTTCCAGGCCGCCATTCGGGTTGCTCGCCGGATTGCCCGAGATACTTCGATCAATCAACGTCGCATTAGCATTCCCAGCGTCGCCGTCGCCGATTTTGCGAAGGGCTTCTTCGAGCGATTCGACGACAAAAAGGTCCTGGTCGTCGGCGCGGGAGAAATGGCCGAAGAGACGCTACGGTATTTGATTGACGAAGGCGCGGCTGATATCACCATTATCAACCGCAGTCGCGAACGGGCCGACCGCTTGGCCGAGAATATCGCGGGAAAGGCGCGGCCCTGGGAACAGCTCGACGAGCAATTAAGTGGTGCCGACCTTGTTGTCAGCACCACGGGGGCCAGCGAACCGATCGTCGACGCCAACCGCTTCGAGCCGATTCATCGGAATCGCTCGAGACGCCCGTTGTTCGTCCTCGATTTGGCCGTCCCGCGTGATTTTTCCGTTGAGGTTGGTGAGTTTTCGGATGTCTACCTTTACTCGATCGACGACCTCAGCAAGACGTGTGAGGCGAATAAGCTGGCACGCGAAAAAGAGTGGCCCAAGGCCGAACGGATGATCGAAGAGGAAACCGCTCGGTTCATGACGGAACTGAACCACAGGGCGACTGGGCCGGTCATCAAACGACTCAGGGCCCAGGCGGACGATATTAAGAATGACGAGTTAAAGCGGTTATTCAATAAACTGACAGACGTCGACGACCGGAGCCGTCGAGACATCGAACAAGCCTTCAACCGGCTCGTAAACAAGGTCTTGCATCCGCCGTTGGAGTCGTTGCGCGACGAAGCGCAGCAGGGCTCGCCGCACGGTTTACTCGATGCCCTGAAACGCCTCTTCCAGATCAAAGACTGACCGCTCGCCGCGGCTGGCTACGACCAGTCTTCATCGTCGTCGTCGTCGTCGCTCCAATCGTCATCGTCGTCATCGTCATCGTCATCGTCGTCATCGTCATCGTCGTCGTCGTCATCATCATCGTCATCGTCATCGTCATCGTCATCGTCATCGTCGTCATCGTCGTCGTCATCGTCGTCGTCATCTAGATCATCGTCGTCGTCGTCGACTTCTTCCCACGAGCTGTCGTCATCGTCGTCGTCGTCGTCATCATCATCGTCGTCGTCATCATCGAAGTCGTCGTAGACGTCGTCATCGTCTAAGTCATCATCATCATCGTCAAAATCATCGTCATAGTCATCAATGTTCTGTGGTTCTGCGAGCGCCGCCTGGGCGGTTCTGGGATCCACTTCCTCACCGGGTACCGCTGGGGGTACGATCGTCACACTCACGTCGTTCTCCTCCATCTCGCAATCAAGAGCACTTGGGGTCGTCGTTTCAGGATTAGACGATAAGGCCGCGGTTTCTTCAACACGCGTTTCGGCAACGCGCGGCAATCGTTCGAGGCTCCGCAGTCCAAACAACTGCAGGAAATTCTTTGTGGTTCCGTACAGATAAGGTCGTCCAAGTTCATCACTGCGTCCTGTGATCCGGACCAGATCCCGTTCCATCAACTGTCGCAAGATCTCGCCGCAACTGACGCCGCGAATCGCTTCAATTTCGGCTCGTGGTGTCGGCTGTTGATACGCGATCACGGCCAGTGTCTCCTGAGCCGGCGGCGACAATCGCATCTCTTGGGGCACATGGTCCAACCGGCGGAGCCAGGGACCGTATGCCGGTCGAGTCAACAATTGGTACCCCCCGGCAATTTCTTCGACGCGAAACGCGCGTTCACGTTCGTCGTAATGTTCGTTTAAGCGGCGCACCAGGGTACGGGCTTCGGTCGCGTCGGCCAAGCCCGCGAATTTGCTCAATTTCCGGCTGGAGAGCGGCTCTCTGGCCAAAAACAGGATCGCCTCAAGGCGGCGAAGCCGTTCAGGTTCATCCTGTTCGATCGCCGCAGATCCCGGCGTAGTCCGATCCTGACCGAGCGTTCGCCATACCGCGTGGCATCGCCAGGGCTGACGTGGTGCCAGGGCGACCGACCGGTTTCCCATTGCGGCACGCTGGAGTGCCACTGCCAGACTATTCTGAGAAAGTCGCAACGCTTTTTCCCTGTAACCCTTCACCGGCCGCGCGGTTTGACTCACTTTTCGACGCTGCAACACGGTGCATCGACCGGATGCCGTCGCGGAAAAGAAAAACGTGTCGAACCCCTTGATGGTCTAACCAAAACAGCGTCTGGCCCGTTAACCGATACTCTTTCCTGCACAACGGTGACCACAACAGTATGCCGAACCGGCAGTTGGTCGCAACCCCGTAACCAGGCCGCGCTTGGCCTCGATCCGGCCCTCGCCGAAATCGGTGGCATGGCGCCGCCAGCGGGCACAGATCGCAACCACGGCAATCCTTCTGTCAGAACCGCTGCGAAGCCTCGAATTCGGGGAATTCCTCCGGGTAATCGGCACGGCGGCCGCTGATTCCCGGCTGGCTTCGTTCCTTGCCAAATGCTTCACCAACAGTGAAAATAGGGGTATGGCGAGCGTTACTCGGCTGACAGCGGCGGAACGCAAACATGGTCGGTCCCCAAGTCCTAACCGAATCGTCGCTGAGTTCGTCCAGTTGCAAATCGAATCCGACGCTGAATTCGCGTCATAAGGTATCGCTATGAGCCGTCCGTCGATCTCTCCACGAAGCCGCCCTGGTAACAAGTGGGCCGTTCGCATCACGATCACCGGCTTCAGCGTCCTGCTGATGATCGCAGCGCTCGCGTATATCACGTTTGTGCTCGGTCTGGTCCACGGGGAAGAAATTGCGACGCAGACCTTCCAACGTCGTCAATTCACGTACTACCAACTGCCATTGATCGAACTACAGGTTTCCGGCATTACCCGCACCGACTCGACCGGCGAGTTGGAAAACTATCTGATCGACAAGAAGCTGATCTCGGTTGCCAAGCCCACATCGCTGCCTGACGATTCGATCCGCTGGGATCTGGTCAGCGCCGACCGCTTCACCGTCGTCTTTAGTCGGGGTGAAGCCGAGATCTTGTGTCACTACCTTGATGCGAAGAACGCGGACGACAAGAGCGTCTGGCGCGAATGGTCCGAAAAAAACCCGAAGTTGGCCAAGGTTATCTGGCCCGTAATCGTTACCGTCGCCCAACGCGAATTATACATCTTCGTCCCGGAATTGCTCGAAGCCGCAGCCAACGCGACCGACCCGGATGCCCTGCAGACCACGCTTGACAAATTGCAGGCCGCACAATACCTGCGCGTCGCGACAACCCAGCAGAAATTGGGTCGACACGAATTGGCGGTCGAACTGTTTTCACACTGTCTCGACCACGCGCCACGCGAGATCGCGGCGCTCGAACGTCGCGCAGCGTCCCTGGCAGCGCTGGGTAACCAAGTCAAAGCCGACGCCGATCTCGCCCAGGTTCGGGAGTTGAAACGGCACTAACGGAAGTCGCCGAATCGAGCCCCAATTCGTTCTGTTCAACGTGGCACGGGCCAAACATGGAGCACGTTTATCTCGACAACAACGCCACGACCCCGCTGCACCCTGAGGTGGCGGAGGTGATGGCTGAAGCTTTTCGAGCCGGTTACGTGAATGCGGCCAGCCAGCACGGACCAGGGCAGCGAGCCAGACGACTCGTGGAGGATGCCCGCGAAGGCATCGGCGAACTGCTCGGTGCCTCCATCGCCACGACGCCGGCGGATCAGGTCATCTTCACCAGCGGCGGAACCGAAGCCAACAACATGGCGATTCGGGGGCTGGCCGGCGCTGCTGGGGGTTCTCTGGTGATCTCTGACATCGAACATCCGAGCGTTTCCGAAGTAGTCGATCAAATGTCGCACGAAGGTTTCGAAGCCCGCCGCGTACCGGTCGACGAGTGCGGCCAGATTCACGCCGCACGGTTCGCAGATATCGTCACCAGCACAACGCGTTTGGTCAGTCTGATTTGGGGAAATAACGAGACGGGGGTCCTGCAGGATCTCAGGCCGCTCGCGGAAATCTGCCAAAATCGTGATGTCCCCTTGCACATCGACGCGGTCCAGGTTGTTGGCAAATTGCCTGTCTCTTTTCACGAATCGAACGTGGCCACGATGAGTTTAGCGGCCCATAAATTTCATGGCCCACGGGGAATTGGTGCCCTGTTGGTGCGGCGCGACATTACCCTTCAACCACTCTTGCGGGGTGGATTCCAACAACTAGGACAGCGGGCTGGAACCGAACCGGTCGAGTTGATTTTGGGGATGTTTGCCGCCCTCCGCATCTGGCGTCGCGAAGCGGACGTCCGTCAGGCCCAATTGACGCGACTGCGAGATCGACTGGAGGAGCAGCTTTGTGATGCCGAGCCGGCAATCGTCATCCATAGCGCGATGGCGCGACGACTCCCGCACACCACCGCTGCGTCGTTCCCTGGCGTCGATCGGCAGCCGTTGGTCATGGCGTTGGATCTCGCCGGCGTCGCCTGTTCGACCGGTTCGGCGTGTGCTAGCGGTTCCAGCGAACCGTCCCCCGTTCTGGTCGCAATGGGGCTCGATGAGGCCCTCATCGGGAGTGCGGTGCGGTTTAGCGTGGGCACGTTGACGACACCTGGGGATGTCGATTTGGCAGTTCGCCGCATCCTCCAGGTATATCGAGACTTGCGGCAGAAGAATGAGGCCCGAAAAGGAGGTTCGGGTCCTCGCACATCGCTGCGCAAAGGGGTATAATCTCGATTCGCTTTTCCGCGTTACTCGCATCCCTACGCCCGACGGATTCGCTTGTGGTAAGCAATCTGTTTTCGATTCGCTTTGACGATTCAAACCATCCCTCGGCCGAAGTCGTTGTGTCTGGTCGCGACGTACCCGTGCGCGAGTACTTCGCCGGCCCCGAAAACGCTTTATTGAGTCATGTGATCGCGAGCAAATCTAATTCAAATTCCACCGACCACCCGATCCTCTTGTTTGGTCCATCCGGTGTTGGCAAATCGCATCTCCTCCGCGGTATCGTTGAACAACATCAGGCGGTCCAACCGGCCGATCGAGTCCGCTTGCAGAACGGATCTGATTTTTGTCGCGAACTATCGCAAGCACATGAAGTCGGATCTCTGGCGGACGTCCGCCAGGAACTTCGAATGCTGGATGTTCTGGCGATCGATGACGTGCATTTGCTCGCTGATAAGTCCTATGCCCAACTGGAACTCTTAACCCTGCTAGATGCACTCCAAGATCGCCAGGCGCACGTGGTCCTGACATCGCGATTGACACCCTCTGATTTGCCCTTCGCACCCTCCCTCAAGAGCCGTCTGTATGGTGGGCTGACGGTTCCGATTCAAGTGCCTGGAGTGACGACACGCGCAGCGTTCGTACGTCAACTTGCCAACGAGATTGGAATTGCAATTCCCGACAATGTCGTCGATCGTCTTGCACAGATCACACCAACTTCGATCCCGGAACTTCGTGGCCTGGTCTTGCAATTGAAACAAGCACACCTTGAGGAAGATAAACGGCTGGATCTCGAACTGGTCGATCAAGTGATCACGCTGCGAACTGGAATGGACTGTCCCTCCGTCCGAGACATCATCAAGAAAGTCGCCCGCTACTTTGGCTTGACCGTCGCCGAAGTTACCGGGCCATCGCGAAGACAAACGACAGTGTTGGCTCGAAACACCGCCATCTTCCTGACACGGCACCTGCGCGAAGATAGTTTTGAGCAGATTGGCACCTATTTTGGTGGTCGTGACCACTCGACCATCATGCACGCCTTCCAAAAAGTCACCAAGAAACGTGACGAACCGATGGTCCACGCGGCAATCGTTGAACTCCTCCAGCGTCTCGGAATGCAGCATCGAAACATCTAGATCAGGCCTCAGTTTGGCACAATTTCGAAATTCGCGATTCCACCAATCCTGGGTCGTCACGGTGTGGAAAACCGGTCGACTAATTGTCGTCTGCTGATCACGGATGACGGGTCATTCAACACACACGATCGTCAACCCATATTTTGCTGACATCCGAACTCAGAAAGAAACACGTAAATGACCGCTCAGTGACAGGTTTTGCATTGCGGCATGTCGTCATAACATCCGGAGCTGTCATGCTTTGAGTTGCCATCATCACAAGTTCCGACAATTTCGGCGGCAGATAACTACTACTACTGATTAGAAATTAAATAATAGAGAAGTTCCCCATGAAGATCACTTGCAATCGCGAACAACTTCTGACGGCGTTTCAAACGGCCGCCACCGTCGCACCCGCTAGAAGTCCCAAGCCAATTCTTCGCAACGTAAAGCTGGAGGTTACCGGCGAAGGCGCGACGTTGATGGCGACCGACATGGAGGTGGGGATTCGCATTGAAGTCGACGGGATCGAAGTTCAAACACCTGGCAGCGTGTTGTTGCCGGTCAGCCAGTTTGGTTCCATACTTCGCGAGACGAACGATCAGGAACTGCAGATCGTTGCGGACACGCAAGGCACGACCGTTTCCGGGTCCCGTAGTGAATTCAAGCTGTCCGGCGAATCGCCCGACGAGTTTCCTAATGTGGCGGCTTTCGAGGCCGAGGTTTATCACGAAGTTCCCGCCCGCTTGTTCAAGGAATTGGTCCGCCGAACGCTGTTTGCAACCGATGCCGAAAGTAGCCGCTACGCCTTGGGCGGTGTCCTGCTGGAAATGACTGCGGACAAGATCATTGCGGTCGCCACCGATGGTCGCAGGCTGGCGAAGATGGAAGGCCCTGCTCAGAGCGTAGGCGAACATGATTCAGCGGATACGATGACCATCGTGCCCAGCCGGGCCATGCAACTGATCGAACGTGCCTTGTCCGATTCGGACGCAGAGATCAAGGTTGCCACACGTGCCAACGACATTCTGGTTCATAGTCAACGAGCGACAGTGTTTTCGCGATTGGTTGACGGCCGGTTTCCCAAGTGGCGTGAAGTGTTTCCCGATCGGCAAGTTTCGACAAAATTCGAGGTTGCAGTTGGGCCCCTGTATTCCGCCGTGCGGCAGGCGGCGATCGTGAGCAGCGAAGAGAGCCGGGGCGTTGACTTCACATTTGGCGAAGGCAATCTGGTGATGGCCGGTTTGACGGCCGAGGTGGGCCAGTCCCGAGTTGAATTGCCAATTCCCTACACGGGCGAACCGATTACCGTCACGTTGGATCATCGTTTTGTCGCCGATTTTCTCAAGGTGTTAGACGGGGAAAAGACCGTCACGGTCGACATTCAGAGCGGTGAAGCCGCGGCCCTGTTTCTGACCGATGACGGTTACGGCTATGTCGTCATGCCGCTGGCCCGCGACAAGTAATCGACGACACGCTGCGCGATGGCACTCCGACGTGCCTGGTCGTGCAGAACTTGTAACACGGAAGGAAGTGGAAAAGTCCCAACGATGGAACCGACGGAAGCGGAAGAATTGCAGTCCTTGCAGGAAGACGTGACGAATCGCCAGCGTTTTCGGCGTCGCCCCAAACCAATCGGCGAAGTCCTTAGCCGACTCATGGCGCGACGGGGCTATGCACAAGTCCAGCAGTCGTCAGACTTGCAGGCTGCCGTGGGGAAAGCGGTCGGAAAGTCGCTTGCCAAACATTGTCGACCGGGAAAGCTCAGTCGCGGCGTCTTGGAAATTCATGTGCGGAATTCGTCCGTACTGCAGGAATTAACGTTTCAGAAGAAACAGGTCTTGGGAAAACTGACCCAGGCCGAAGGGAAGATTCGAGATCTCAAGTTTCGCGTAGGACAGATCGATTGATCAGCAATCGAAGCTCCATTTGCGAAGCATAGGTCCCCCGGAAGGAAAAATGAGCGAAGAACAAGAAACATCAGAACCGTCGCCACAATCGCCGCTGTCCGTACCGACGCCGGAGGCGAATGCTGACTATACCCCTGCCGATTTGCAACATCTGTCGGACCTCGAGCATGTCCGAAAACGACCGGCGATGTATATCGGTGATACAACCAACCGTGGCTTACATCACCTGGTGTACGAAGTCGTTGACAACTCGATTGACGAGGCGATGGCGAAATTCGCGACGCACCTCTCGGTCACGGTCAACGCCGACGGATCGGTGACCGTCGAAGATGATGGTCGAGGCATCCCTGTCGATCGGCATGATCAGCTGTCCGAAGAAGTCGGCCGTGACGTTTCCACGTTGGAAGGTGTCATGACCGTGTTGAAGTTCGGTGGAAAATTCGAAAAAGGTGCGTATCAGACATCGGGTGGTTTGCACGGTGTTGGCGTGACGGTCGTCAACTTTCTTTCGCAGTGGTGTTCCGTCGAGGTATCTCGAGACGGACACGTCTACCAGCAAGAGTACGAACGTGGGATGCCCCAGGGGGAAGTGCGTCGCGTCGGCTCGACCAAGAAGGTCGGCACCAAGACGACGTTCAAGCCGGACGGAACCATTTTCCAGACGACCAAGTTCGAATACGACACCCTGCTGAAGCGACTTCAAGAGTTGGCGTTCCTCAACAGCGGCGTGCGGATCAAGTTTTTCGACGAACGTGTTGGGCAGGGCGACGAGTTTTACTACGAACGGGGAATTATCGAATTCGTTGAATTCCTCAACCGGGCCAGCGAGGTCCTCCAAAAGGATGTCATTTCCATTAGCGGGGAAGCGGACAATATCGGCTTCGAGATCGCCCTGCAATACTCGGGTGAATTCACCGAGAATGTGCATTCTTACGTCAACAATATTCACACCATCGAAGGTGGTACCCATGTGTCGGGCTTTCGGTCGGCCCTGACGCGGACATTGAACAACTATGGCAAGAAGGAAGGTTTGTTCAAGGATCTCACGCCGAGCGGTGATGACTTCCGGGAAGGCCTGACAGCGGTGATTTCGACCCGCGTTCCACATCCTCAATTCGAAGGTCAAACGAAGACAAAGTTGGGGAACAGCGATGTCGAAGGCGTCATCAACACCGCGGTCGGTGAATCGTTGGCGACCTACTTGGAAGAAAATCCCAAAGTCGCCAAGGTCATGGTTCGCAAAGGCATCCTGGCGGCCGAGGCCCGTGAAGCGGCCCGCAAAGCACGCGATATCCTGCGGAAACGAAAGGGCGCCCTCAGCGGCGGCGGCCTGCCAGGTAAGTTGCGAGATTGCATTAGCCGGCAAATGGAGGCCTGCGAACTGTACCTGGTCGAAGGTGATTCTGCCGGCGGCAGCGCCGAAGGTGGACGCCTCCGCGATTTTCAGGCGATTCTTCCGCTACGTGGAAAAATCATCAACGCCTACAAAGCACGTGAAGACAAGGTGCTGGCCAATGAAGAAGTGCAGAGCATGATTCAGGCCATCGGCAGCGGTATTGGCGAAGAGCAGGATTGCAGCAAACGTCGCTACGGCAAAGTTATCATCATGACGGACGCCGATGTCGATGGTTCTCACATTCGCACGCTGCTGTTGTGTTTTTTCTACCGCCAGATGTATGACCTGGTTTCTTCGGGTCACGTCTATGTCGCTCAGCCGCCGCTGTTCCGTGTGAAAGCGAAGAAGAATACGTACTACGTCCAGTCCGACGAAGAGATGAAGACCCAGTTGCTGGAACGAGGCCAGGAAGGCGCCGTGTTTGTCGATGGCGAGCGGGAACTTATTGGCGAGCCCATGTTGAAGCTCTGCGGCGCCCTGGCATCGATGGAAGAAGCGTTGCTGGCCCTGGAACGGCGCGGGATCAGCTTGCGGCAACTCACCGAACTGATGGATGAGCAGACCAAGAAGCTGCCAATGTATCATGTGTTTCTCGGGCACCAGGACTTCTGGTTTACGTCGCGGAGCGAATTGGATGATTTCTTGCAGGAACAGGAGGCGGCCGCCGGCAAGGAACTCTCCGTCGGTGACGGTGAACCGGATTCCGGCACCGGCGATGCCGACAGCCAGAAAAATGGCGAACAAAGCAATTCTGAAGAGAATGGGCACACCGGCCCCAAGTTGCACATTACGGAGTTGCATGAAGTCCGCACGTTGAATTCGGGTCTGGCGATCTTGAAAGAACTCGGCTTTTCGATCGAATCGTTGATTCCCCAGGACCGCACCGGAATCCAGGATGCTCGCTATACGCTACGGCGAGGCGAGCACGAGCAACCCCTGGACGACCTGCGTGGCCTGCTGCCGAGTGTACGGGCGGCCGGCGAGAAGGGCTTGCATGTCACACGCTTTAAAGGGCTGGGCGAAATGAACGCCGAGGAACTCCGCGAGACGACACTGGATCCAGTTAATCGCACACTGATTCAAGTCAGCATGCGCGACGCCAGTGCCGCCGACGAAATGTTTCGCGTCCTGATGGGCGACAAGGTGGAACCCCGACGCGAATTTATCGAGAAACACGCCCTCGAGGTCCGCAACCTCGACGTGTAACGACGTCTCTTGGTTTGAGACACAACGGGTGTCATGGACTTTGGATGCATGCACCGTTGGGCGTCAAACTGACCTCCCGTTCAGGTTGCGTCCGCGTTGGATTTGGCTTGCTCGCCGACGACCGGTACCGCCAGAGTTTCCAGGAGCATTGCTTCGCCTGGCTGTTGCGGGCTGCTTATGGCACAAAGGGGCTCGCAAGCGGGCGCCCAGAACTCGAGCCGGAACCGGCAACGCCGGCACCAATGGCCGCGGCACCAAGTCCGAGTGCGGCGCCGGTGGCACCACCGCCGCCGCCGCCAGTTGCACCCGTCGATGCTTGAGGAGGTAGCCCAACCAATGGTTGCTGCGGAAAGATCTGTGGGAGTCCGACGGCGTTCAAGTCCTGTGCCGGGATCAGCGTGATCTGCAAGGCGTTGATGTCCTGCGGTTGATCGTCGGCCTGGCTGATCAGGCTGATAAAGCGCGAACCGCCATTCTCGACCGTCGCTGCGCGTGGTGCCGGGGGCGCCAGCACGGCGAGCGAAAACGCGCTGTAGAGTTGTCGCTCCGCTGGGGTCGGGTTAAGTGCCGCCGCAGCATCCCGTAGACGTGACTTGGCAATGACTGAATACACCGCTTGGGGCGTCAGGCCATCAGCCTCAAATCGTCCGTCCGTACCGGATTGGGTTTGCGAGACAATTCGGCCGTTTTGGACGAACACAATGTCGATGTTGGCGGTCGGCACCAGTTGCAAGGTGTCCAAATCAATGGTCGTCGCGGTCCCCCGTAATCGCCCGTCCCGGGAAAGTACGACGCCATGTCCCCGGACCGCCAAGGGGAGTCTGGCAATTTGATCCGGCGCTGCAAGTTCTTGTGGCGGTTGATCCTTGACCTTGGGGGGCTCTTGGCCATTGGTGCACAAACTGTACAGACCAAGAAACGAAAACAAGACTGTTCCGACGACACTCGGATGAATTTGCATAGTTCAAATCCCGTAATCGGCTTGGTTCAAAAAGGCGAGCCCCTGTTGCTGCACCAAGAAGTCTACCTAATCCCCCACGTCGGCACAAAGTTACCAATTCGGAAAAGTTGATAAATGCCACGTAACCAACAAAGTCGCCTTAATCCGTACTTTTGTTAAATCTTAGCGGCTCAAAAACGCGATAAGTCCTTATTGCAGGGGACAGATTGCAGCAACGCACGTGGACTGAAACAAATCCGGTGATAAATGCAGGGGAGCGATCAGGGTGTATTCAATGAATCCGATGCCATCCTCATGGCAAATTCACCCCGGAAACCGCCGTGCGAGCCAGCCGGTTCGTATTTCAACTTCCTTCCGCGCGGCCGTTTTTTTGTGCCTCTGCTTTGCGTGCAGCGGGTGTGCCCTGACACAGGGTGTTGAGAATTACGTCACCTACAATGACAACTGCAACGATTTTGTGATGGGATGGAGAAACAGCGTTTGGGCTCGCCAAGCCTGGCACGAACAGAAGCAGGATTTCGCTGGACATCAGGAGCTACGCGCATTCGGTGCGGGGTTCCGCGACGGATACGTTGGTGTCGCGTCGGGCGGAAACGGTTGCCCGCATTCTCGTGGAAGCCTACGGCGTCCCGCCGGAACATCTGGTGGTGGAAGGCTATGGCGAGCAGTTCCTGAAGATCGACACCCAGGGCGATGAGCGCCGCAACCGCAGGGTGACCATCCGTAATATCAGCCCGCTGCTTCAGACGGCGGAGAACTGATCGCGGTACGCGCAGTTACGACTGCGCCTTTCTGATCGATGCTGCGGCGGAAATCTTCTGCCGCAGCAGGGAATCGATCTTGCGGGAGGTTTTTACGATCCCTTCCTTGACGAAGTCCTCGTGATTGCGTTCGACCTTGGCAAGATCATAGAGATAGTTCGTCTTTTCTGACACTGCAACAGCTGCAACGTTTCCATTGTGCAAGTAGTCGCAGGTTTTTCCCTCCTGTGCAGAGCATTGATCAACACTGATCTGAATGTCAACCTGCGTGTCATTTGCAGTCACATATGGCCAATCGCAAATCGCCCCATTTGGCCTTATTTACCCATCAGAATAGTTTATACCGTTTTACGGTGGTTGGGTGGACAAATAAAAGCAAGTAGCTGTCAGTCAGAGACTTAAAATGTCCACCCAGTAAAAATCACCATGGACAAAGGG
>JAUIHJ010000136.1 GCA_030432015.1 bacterium | reverse complement strand
AGAAGATTCGGACCCGCCCACACCAGCGAATCTTGAGGATCTCCCCCGAGTAGCTCAGCGGGCTATTCGGAAGTTGGGTCTTGAATCGGTACAGTCGGCGCAAATCATGCTCGTCGGCATCGGCAGGAACGCGCCGCTCGAAGAAATGAACCGCCAGGTCTTCGTCGCCCTTCCCCTCGGTGAACCACAAAACCGACAATTCAACCGCTTGGAGTTCATCCGCCTCGACGGCATCGATCTGATATTCCGCATGCAGGCCATCGCCGGAACGGTAGGTACCGTCCGAACCCAAAAACTGCAAACTGATAAGCGGTTCGATCATCGTCTGACCGACTCGTGGGCGTTGTCGCGGATTGGCTCGTTTAGAAACCGTTAACATTGGGATATACAACAATCGGAAAATTTCGCACGAATTGCGGTCGGGCAGCAGGCGTGCCGGCGACGACCAATTTCCAGCGAAGTGAATTGTGAGCGGACTGAAACGAGTGCATCGCATCGCGAGGGATCAACAACGACTCCCTCATCTCCAATGGGATACCAGGTTCAATCGAAATCGATGCTCGTTCAAAGACGGGATTCTCGTAGACGACCTTAGTCTCCGTGCGAATATCGGTGCCTTGACTGTAGGTCGCCTCCTCTTCGCACACCAACAACATCTTGAGATTGGATAGCGAAACTCTCCCGCCCTGGGATAAAAAAATCGCATACTCGTGGCCTGGCCGCAAGGGGAGATCGGAGATTTCAACACAGGTGGGGCCGATGCGGCTGCTCAACCAGACCTCACGCACGATATACGTGACCGTCCAGACGCTACATACGATGTAGGGAGCCGCGAACGCCATCAAGACCCATTCGGGATCTCCAAAGAACCAGCTTTCCAGTGAAATGACGACCAGGGCGACCGCGAACCCTGTCGCCACCAATGCCAGCAAGGTCAACGCCGGAAGTTTCCAGGCAGACGACTTCAAGGCCGGGAGGCGATAGGCGAGATTCACGCCTGGACTGTTGACGAGGTTGGCTTCACGAGGAATGAACGGAAAGTCCTTCTGGGAAGGGAGTGCGTCCTGGATCAAGTCGAGGTCTGCCGCACGTTGAGCGATCGCCGAGCGGCGTTCGACGGAAACCCCCACGCGCAGCACCGTCAGGATCACGCCGGCCCCTCCGATGAAGACGAAGGAGGACAAGACCGTCACGGCCAGCCAGAATCCGAGCCCGGGCCGGTAAATGGCGGCTGCCGGATTGAGGATTTGCGTACTGACCAGTGCCGTTAGCGCAATGGCGCCCAGCAAAAAGAGCAGACCAAAGAAGATTGCCTCGCCGACGCTGCCGATGAGGCGCGAGCCGGTACGGCGTTCTCCTCTTTTCTTGCCGAGAAAGCGGAAGCGGGGGGCCATGATTCCACCGGGCAATCCGTTGGGGTGGGAACAAGATCGCAAGCGATCCCGGACAACTTGACGTTCGTTCATTATTGTACTCCAATCGCGTGAAATTGTATTGGGGCGTCTCCGGCGGGTACCATGGCGTCTTGAATCCTTGGTGCGAAGTCGACATCGCACGTCTGCAGCCCGTAATTCCTCTCCGCTTCCTTCCGCTCAGCGAGACTTCACATGCCCGTGGCCGCGAAAACGTCCCTTTCTTACGCAGCATTCGTTCTGGTCTTCGCGAGCGGCTTGGCCGCCGGACCGCACTGCGCTGCCGGCGATTGGCCCCAAATCCTCGGGCCCCGCAGAAATGGAGTCGCCGTCGACGAAAAGCCGATCGAGCCGTGGCCGGTTGACGGACCCAAAGTTGCGTGGTCGTTTCCGGTCGGCAGCGGGTACGCAGGTCCTGTCGTCGTGGGGCAGCGGGCCATCATGTTTCACCGGTTGGGTGAAATCGAGCGTGTCGAGGCGATTGATCTCGCCACGGGCAAGTCCACCTGGAAAACCGACTACCCGGCAACCTATTCCGGCGGCTACAACTCGGATAACGGTCCGCGGTGCGTTCCCCTCGTCGCAGGCGAGCTGGTCATTGTTTTTGGAGCGGCAGGTCATCTGCACGCCTTGAAACTGGAGGACGGCGCGAAGCTCTGGTCGCGCGATACGCAGGCCGATTATCCGGGCCCTGGCAGCTATTTTGGCGCGGGCAGCACTCCCATCGTGGCGGGGAAGAACGTGCTGCTAAACGTCGGCGGCCGCGATGCGGGGATCGTGGCCTTCGAACTGGCAACGGGGAAAACCGCCTGGAAGAAGACGGACGAGCGGGCAAGTTATTCGTCACCGACCAAGGTCCAGATCGATGGCCAGGAACAGGTGATCTTTGTCACTCGCATGAACACGATCGGAATCGACCCGGCGTCCGGCGCCGAGTTATTTCGCTTTGCCTTTGGTGCCCGAGGGCCGACGGTGAATGCCGCCTCGCCGCTGGTCTTCAACAACCAACTGTTTGTCTCCGCCGCCTACGGCGTGGGGGGGCTGCTGGCGCGCCTGTCCAAGAATTCGGCAACCCAGGTCTGGGCCAACGACACGACAATGTCCAGTCAATACTCGACCTGTGTCCAGCGGGACGGATTTCTCTACGGGACACACGGCCGCGAAGACTTTGCCAATGGCGAACTCCGCTGCATCGCGGCCCAGACGGGAAAGGTCCAGTGGTCAGCGCCCGGCTTTGGAGTCGCACATGTAATTCTGGTCAACGACCGTCTGGTCATCTTGAATCACCAGGGACACCTGGTATTGGCCGCCGCATCTCCGGACGCGTTCGATTCGCTTGCCACCGCCCAGGTATCGCCCAATATCACCCGCGCGATGCCGGCCTATGCCCAGGGGCAATTCTTGTTTCGCGAGAACGCCGGCAACGGGGGCACGCTGAAATGCCTGACATTGGTCGACCCGTGAGGCAGCGGACGGTGACGGCTCCTATCGTCCTCGGAACGTCCCGCCGGAGACGCTGGCAACTGTTCTCAAGAAGGTCGACAGGTTTTGGTCGAAGTAGTTACCCAGTCCGACGGTGTTGACCGGAACGTCAGGGTGTTGGCGACATAGTGCATAGATCTGTTCGGCCACATCGGGGTCGAAACGTCCCGAGTTCGCAAAGGTGGGCGCGCCGTCGGAAAACAGCATGATGGTGTCGAGCCCATCGTACGAGTACGCTTTTTTCATCGCGTCAAGCGTATTCGTCCATCCTTCGGGCTCGACTGATTTCAATTGTTCCATCAATTGGGCCCGATTCGCATCGCCATCCGGTCCTTGAATCCTGGCCATCGTACCATCGCTGGGAAACGTTCGGACATCCGACGAGAAGACGATCAAGACACATTCATCGAGGTCCAAGTGTCCCAGCCAGGTGCTGGCGATTGCTTGCGCGTCCTGCCAGCGGTCAGCGCCGGCCGCTTCGTCTTTCTGTTTCATGCTTCCCGAGGCATCGAACAGCAGGGCAACTCGCTTGAGTTGGCCGTTGATTCCTACCAGTTTGCGGTTGACGGTCGTCTCGAGCATCAACTGGCGTTGATACCGTTTTTCCGCGCTATCGAGCTGGGATTCGAGGCTGGCCTGCGATTTCTTGAGTCCTTGAAAAAGGTCCGCGGCACGACGGAGCCGCGCCAGGTAGTCATCGGCTCGCTTGGTCTCCGCGCTGGCCGTTTCTTCCAAGTCCGCGATTCGCTTCAGGTAGGCGGACTCCACTTGCCCGGCCTTGGCCGCGACCCCGGCCAGTTCGGTCCCCGCAGCGGCTAGTTTGGATTCCAGGGTCGCCACGATGACGCCGAGCTTGTCGGTTTGCGACTTCAGGCGAGCACGCTCGTCTTCCAATTCTTTCAGGACTTTCAGGCGATCTTCCAATTGCGCTGCCAACGCTGCCATCCGCTCATTGAGCGACCGCTTCTCGTTGGTCAGGCTTGCCCGGTCAGTGGTCAATGCGGCGAGTCGCTGGGACAGTTGCGACTTGTCGCTCTCCAGTTCTCCGCGGCGTTTCACAAGCGCTTGGGTGTCGGATTCCAGCTGCGCTTTCTCGGAACTGATCGCAGCGATGGTCTGGTCCAAATTCGCAATCCGCTCCAAGGCGGCGAGCAACTCTTCATTCCGCTGATCCCGCTCGGCTTGCGTCAGCCGCAGACGTTTTTCGGCCTCGGACAGCGCGTCCTGGCTGGCGCGCAGTTGCGTGGTCAGCGCGTTGCGTTCGCTGGTGGCCAGCCCAAGGTTCTCGTTCAGTGATTCATTGACACTGCTCAAGGCCTCGTTCTCGTTTTGCCCGCGAATCAGCTTGGCGTGCAGGAAGAGTGCGACGATCACCACGAGGACCATCGTGAAGAGGGTCACGTCGTTGCTGGAGATCCATCCGGCGAGTCCTGCTTCGCTGTTGGTCGAGGTGGCTTTTTCGAGTTGCATCGCCTCTCTCCGGGCGGGTGGTGCGCGTGGCAACCGCGTTCCCTGTCGGCTGCCTTACGTTCACGGCTTCAGTTCAATCTAGCGAACCGGGAGCTAATCGGAAACGACTTTTTCCGGGCGGCTGCGGAGCCAACCCATCATGGGATGTTTGTTCTGCGCGCCGCTTTGAGCCGCCACCAGTTCTTCGAGGATTTCACGAATTCGGTCGGGCACTTCGGTGATCGCTTCAGCCACGGTGGCTGCCTGCGCCAGCACACCGGCAAGCTGTTCCACGTCCAGATCCAATTTGCTGAAATTCTGAATCGACGCGACTGTGTCTTTCATGCGGAGCAAGGTTTCGTCAAACGTTTTGAGCTGCATCGCCGCCGGCCCCAGCGTTTCCACGAATGCAGCGAGTTGTTGAGCGGAACTCGAAAACGACTCGGATGCGGTATGCAAGTTCTGTTGGGCAGGCTCGGTAGAGCGGAGCGAACTCTCCAGGGATTCTCCTACATTCCCGATGCGTTCGACCGCTTGCTGCATGACGTCCTGCGTCGGTCCGATCCGCTTCCCAAGTTTGACGTGTTCGGCCAGGACGGTATTAAGCACCTGAGCGCCTTCGGCCAAGGTACGGGCGCTAGTGCCAATCTCATGGACGCTGGCAGACAGCGTCTGCAGGTTGACCTCGTGCTGGGATGCGGCGGTCGTGAATTGACCATCGACCGCGGCGGAAAATGCATCGACCGCCGGCGCCAGTTTGCCGGAGGCCCCGCCAAATTCCTCGGCAACGGCCTGCGCACTCCCCGACATCGCTTCGACCACCGCGCGGAACTTTGCCAATTGCGCGGCCAATTCGCCAACGGTCTCGAACAGCGTCTCGTGCGCCGGCAGGACGCGGTTGTGAAGCGTTTCATTCATGGTGATAAACGCCTCCTGCTGCTTGGCAACGGTGCCGTCCAGTTCGGCGGATCCGCTCCGCAGGTACTCGGTCGATTCGCCTAAGCGGATGACCGACTCACTGACTTCCTCGACAACCTGATGGTGCAACGTGGCAGCCTTGACAAAGTCGTTTTCCACGGCGGTGCGGAAGGCGGAGACCGAAACATCCAGCCCGGCGACGGCGCGCTGACCGACGGGAATCAACTGCTGTAATGCTTCGGCTGTGGCGGTGGTCGTGGCGTGCAGGCCGGCGAGTGTCGCGGGAATTTCCTGCATCTCGACACTGAACGCGCCGACGGCGCCCTCCAGGGCAACTCCGGCATCCTGCATGGATGAGGTCGTGGCCACGAGCCGTGCGGTGCTCTCCGAGTGCTGCTCGACGGAATTCGAAATCGATTCCGCCATTTTTTCGATGGCATGGATCGCTTTGATGGTCGCTGCCTGGGTGTCCAATCCGATTCCACTCCAAATGGCCGAGTCGAACCAGTTGCGGGCAGTGATGCGGAGTGCTTCGGCCGTGTTGCCAGCCATGTGCAGCAGAAACTGATTGATAAACGCCAAGATCGCACCGGCCCCGACGCCTGCCACCAACGGCATGACTGCGAACAGGATATCGCCCAGGGATTCGGTGTTCTCGGGGACTTCCAGCCAGGCGAAACCGGCCACCGTCAAAATCACGCCCAGCAGTGGCGCGATCACTCCCAGCCGCTGCAGCAGCATGTAGTCGGAGCTACTGGCAATTCTCGTATCCAGCTCTTGCAAGACGTCGTCGCGCGTGTAGTTGCCGGGCGTCTTGCTGCCACCCGGAAAGACCTCGGCCACCCACTGCACCCAAGGGAACGGAACAACCGTCTCATCCGCCGCGGTGCGGCCATCGCCGCCGTCGTCCAGGTGCCGCTGCAGGGACGCCAGCATCCGCCGCTGCCTGCTGATTCGCCGAATGAATCGTGTACATAGAAACAGCTGTGCAGCAAAAAACACCACCGCGATCAGAACGATGTGCCAATGGCTATCCAGGAAGGGACCAATTTGGGCAAACAGCATGTCTCGCAACTCCGCAGCAGCAACGACCAGGTCGCAGGTGAATTCGACGCCGAAGCCACCCACGGTTCATTGTAGTCATTGTGGGCTGCGACGTCGGAAGTCGAGTTAAGTCGTGTACTGGGAATTGAATACGACATAATCGACCGTCAAGTCGCTGGCCCAAAACCGGGCGCTGGCGGACCCCTCGGAGAACGAGAGTTCGACGTGGGTTTCCTGGTGCTCCTTGATCGATGCGGAAACCTCCGCGGCCTGAAACGGTACCGGTTCTCCCTGAGCGAAAATCGAGAAACCGTTCATCGAGAGGCTCATGCCCTGCGGGTCGAAAACGACGCCGGCCTGCCCGGCCGCCGACACGATTCTCCCCCAGTTCGGGTCCGCGCCGGTGATCGCCGTCTTCACCAATGCACTCTCGGCGACTTGCCGGGCAATCTGGTGCGCCTCTTCGTGCGTGCGGCACCCGCTGACGTCCAGCGTGATCAAATGCGACGCGCCTTCACCGTCGGCGGGGATCATCCGGGCCAGTTCAATGCAAACCTCATTCAGTGCCGTTTGAAATGCTGCCAAATCGTCGCCGCCGAGCGGTTCTGGTGAGCACTTGCCGCTGGCCAACAGCAGCACGGTATCACTGGTGCTCATGTGGCCGTCGACACTGATGGCGTTGAAGCTGAGGCGGGTGGCCGTCTGCAGTGCCGCGTGGGCGGCAGCCGGCGTCAGTTGCGCGTCGGTCATAATCGTCGCCAGCATTGTTGCCATGTTGGGAGCGATCATACCGGCGCCTTTGGCGATGCCCGTGATCTGCACCGACCTGCCGCCAATCTCGATGCTGCGACCTGCAATCTTCTCGTACTTGTCCGTGGTCGTGAACCCGCGCGCGGCCGAGATCAAGGCCTTGTCATCGCTGGCCAACTTGGCAGCAGCAGCCGTAATGCCGGTGCGAATTTTTTCCATGGGCAGAAAGACGCCAATGATGCCCGTCGACATGACCAGCGCCTGGTCGGCCTGGGCGCCGCAACTTTCGGCGGCGAGCCGCAGCATCTCCAGGGAATCTTGTTCGCCCCGCTTGCCCGTGCAGGTATTGGCGTTGCCAGAATTGACGACGACGACCCGGCAGCGGTCATGCGGCGTCTTCTGCCGATTCAGAGCGACCGCCGACGCGTGCACGACGTTGGTGGTGTAGACTCCCGCCGCAACCGCATCGTCGTCGCAGACGATCAGCGTCACGTCTTCCACGTTGGGTTTCGACTTGATGCCGCTGGCGGCTCCAGCAAGCCGAAAGCCTTGCGGCACGGCAGGTAACGACCCGGAAGATAACGACACGAGACAGGCACTCCATAAAAAATTGTGGGGACGGCGGTCAGAAGCCGGTGATTTCGTCAAAGCCGTACATCAAGTTGAAGTTCTGCACCGCCACGCCGGAAGCGCCCTTGATCAAATTGTCCGTGCAGGCCAGCACAATCACGCGGCCACCGGCAACTCGAACCGTCAGGTCGCAGTAGTTCGTGCCGCTGACGTGTTTCGTCGCCGGCAGGTGCTCGACAACACGAATGAACGGCCGACCTTGATAGAAGTCCCGCATTACGGCCAACAACTCCTCGGCGGTCGCGGCTTTGGTCGGTTCGGCATAGATCGTGCAGAGAATTCCGCGGTCCATCGGAATCAAATGGGGCGTAAACAAGACCTCGACCGTTTCGCCACAGACGTGCGACAAGATCTGGTTGATCTCCGGCTCATGACGATGGGCGCCGACCGCGTAGGCCGACAGGCTTTCGTTGCACTCGGGAAAGAGCGTCCCCAACTTCGGGGCGCGTCCCGCGCCGGAGACGCCACTCTTGGCGTCGACGATGATCTTCTTCGGGTCAATCCAACGGCCCATCACCAGCGGGGCCAGCCCGAGAATGGACGTGCTGCTGTAGCATCCTGGATTGGCGATCAATTCCGCGCCGGGCAGTTGGTCGGCAAACAATTCAGGCAGGCCATACAGGACATGGCCCAGTCGGTCCGGGTCCGGATGCGGGCCGCCATACCATTGGTCATAGGTATCCGAGTCGCGGAGGCGGTAGTCCGCGCTGAAATCGATCACTTTGACGTCATGCGTCAGCAGCTGCATGATGGTCGCGGCCGATGCCGCATGCGGCAAACAGCAGAAAACGCAGTCGGCCCGCGCCGCGATGGAGGACGGGTCCGCGTTTTCCAGACACAGATCAAGCCGTCCGGTCAGTTGAGGATGGATGGTCGCAACGTGAGGATTCCCCTCCTGCCGGCTGGTCAAGACCGTGATCTCAACCTCGGGATGCCGCAACAGGATCTTGATTAGCTCGAGCGCGGTGTAGCCGGTGGCTCCAAGGATAGCAACGCGAATCATGGGACCCTGCGGTGTTGGGGAGTGGCGAACGGTGTTTTTCCGGTGGATTCATCACGCCGGTTTAGGCGTTGCGGACGAGTCAATGTGGGCCATCCCGTCGGTCACCAAGCCGGCGGGCTCTAATATATCGAGACTCCAGGCTGCTCCATAGGCGGCTCAACCGCCTGGCTGGACGGCGTCACGCTGATCCGTAATGGCTTGCTGTTTCAATGGCTTGCTGTGCACCGGCTTGCTGTGCACCGGCTGGGTCCCTTCCCAGCTCGTCCGGCAGGAACCTGCGATCCGTCGGCGTCGCAGGTTGCATCACACAATAAACGGAGTACGGAGTGTTGTCGGGCAACGCTTGACTTTACCGCGTGGCGCAGACGCCGAGGAACAGGTCACCCACGAGCGTCGCGGGTTCGCAAGAATCGGTCGATTTGTGGTCAGGTGCAGAGGGTTGCCACCGCGAGGAATTCGGCCAGCATCATGTTGGTCGCGCCCCAGATGCACTGGTCTTGCAGCCGTAGGCAAGGTGCAACGAACCGAAGGCCGCGGCGCTGGATGGTCAGCGTGTCCCTGGCGTGTGGATCGGTCAGCTCATCCAGGCTAGGCGTGAGCAGGCCTGCCACTTCGTTTGGGCAGGGCAGGAATTGCGGTGCGTCGCCGATGACCGCGACAACTGGTGTCACGAGAAAGTTACTGTTGAAGACATATAGGGGTGAGAGTCTTCCCAGCATTCGCAAGGCGTCGCCGGCAATGCCCAGCTCTTCGTGGAGTTCGCGTAGCGCGGCCGCTTCGATGGTCTCTCCGGCTTCAATTCGACCACCTGGAAAACTGATCTGTCCGCCGTGGTTGGGAAGAAAGTCCGAACGCAGCGTGAGCGGAATTCGCCACTGACGGTCGCCTGGAAACAGGAGTACCATGACGGCCGCCTCCCTGGCATCGGGAGGCGGGGGCCCCTGATGCCGCCCTAGACTGTGCTCCGGTGCATACCGTGCTTGATAGGCGGGACCCGGCAGCGTAGCAGCAAGCCGTGCGGCAATCCGGTCGGGCAGCTGGAGATCAAGCGGCATCTGGTCAAACGAAGGTGCTGGCGGGCGGTGCTTAAGGTGACTCGACTTCGATGTTGTTGCAAATCGTCACCACGCCATCAATGTCCGCGACCGCGACCTGGGCCAACTGCTTGTAATGAAAGGTCGCCACGCAGCCTCGTAAGATGAGGGTGCCGTCATCGTAGTCACACGTCACCCGGCGAATGGCACGGTAAGGACTGTGCTGCAGTCGCACGCGGGCAATCTCTTCGACGTCAATGGCTGCTTCTATCCGTTTGGTCTTCAATTGATCACCGTCCGTGAAATTCAAAAAGAGAAACTAACCTAACGCCACCAGTGGCGAACTTGCCGCAGGGCGTTCCTGCCAAGCGGCGAAACTTCGTTACTAAATCCGTCAGTGCCAACCGTGTCCCGTGTATTCTATCCGGGCCGAGCGTGTTGCTCGAAAGCTCGCTTCAACAAGTGAAGTCAAACCAACGTGGGAAGAGGGAATTCTTGACGCCGTCCTAAGCTTGCTGATGCGACTGAAGGCATGACTGCGTCCATGGCGTGGGGGGTGCATGCTGAATACTTGCCAAGCGAGCCCACATTATAGGCAATGTTCGGAAACGGTCAAACGAGAACTTTCGTGTGAATGCGGATTCGATCGCGCCCAGCTCGTGCGGCAACGAATCAACGAACTGGTGCCATTGCTAGCATGCGGCGTCGAGCTTGCACCTCTGGGGCGCTGATGGTGCAAGCTCCGTATCGTGTCGCGGCGGCATCAATTACCGCGCGGCAACGCCCACTCCGCCGGCCCCCAAACCGCCAACTCCTGCGGTGCCAGCGAAGCCGCCGAATCGTTGTCAGGGCGCTCGCCTCCGAAGGCCTCCCAGCCTGTGCAGAACAGCAGTCGGACGTCACTCGGATCACCGCTGCCAGGCAACTGCCGAGATTTGGAACCGAAGTTCGCTTGGATTCGCACGCTCGGTGCCTGGTCATAGGCGATCGTCAACAGCGTTTCGTCGACGAGGGTGCAGGTTGCCGGCAGGTGTTGTTGCAGCGGCGGCCACGCCTGGCGTGCGGCGAGCAAATAACGATACATGCGCCGCAAGCCATCCCGGTGCGAGTTCGCGGGCCAGGACCAGGTGAGCGCGGCAGCGTCGAACGTCTTCTTCGCATGGGCGGGCCGCGATTCGGTCCGTGGCACGAAACCGGCAGCCTCGAAGTCGCGTATTCGTCCGCGCCCGACCGCACGGTTGAGCGCCCGATCCAGAAACGAACAGAAGAACGGAAACGGTGCCGTCTCGCCGTACTCCTCACCCATGAACAGCAGTGGCGTGAACGGGGAGAGCAGGACCAAAGCCGCCGCCAGTCGCTGCGTATCAGGTGAAGCGAGCGACGCAAATCGGGCCCCATCGAACCGATTTCCGACTTGGTCGTGATTCTGCAGACCGACGACGAATCGCGACTTTGCGGTCGTCGCCATCGAATTCCCGTGGCGGCGGCGACGAAAGCGGCTGTAGCAACCGTCGTAGGCCACGCCGTGATCGAATACCTTGGCCACGTGGGCGACCTGTCCGAAATCCTTGTAGTAGCCATCCGACTCGCCGACCAGCAAGGCGTGCAGGCTGTGGTGCAGATCGTCCGCCCAGAATCCATCCAGTTGAAAACCGCCTGCGGACTTCGGATGCGTTAATCGCGAGTCATTCTGGTTGGTCTCGCCAATGACGTGCACCTCGCGTTGTTGCGCGTGGGCAACTTCTTGAACGGCGGTCTGGAGCTCCTCCAAGATATGGCGAGCGCTGTCATCGATCATGGTCTGGACCGCGTCCAGTCGCAAACCATCCAGGTGAAAGTCGCGTATCCAGTAGGTGGCGTTATCAATCACAAATTGCCGGACCGGGTCGCTGTCGGCACCGTCATAGTTGATGGCCGGGCCCCACGGTGTGTGGTGGTGATCCGTGTAGTAGGGCCCAAATTCGCTCACGTAGTTGCCCTCGGGCCCGAGGTGGTTGTAAACCACATCCAGCAAGACGGCCAAACCGTGGGTATGGGCCGCGTCGACCAGACGCTGCAATCCCAGTGGACCACCATAGGTGTTCTGGGCCGCGAATGGATGGACCCCGTCGTAGCCCCAGTTTCGGTCACCGGGAAACTGCGCGACAGGCATGATCTCGATCGCTGTCACGCCCAATTCGACCAGCTCCGGCAACCGCTCAATCACCCCTTCGAATGTGCCGGCCGGCGTAAACGTGCCGACATGCAGTTCGTAAATGACGATCGATTCCCACGGCACCCCGCGCCATGCCTGATCGGTCCAGGCAAAGTCTTCTGGAAAGTACAGTGCCGAGGGTTCATGTATGCCGTCCGGCTGCCAACGTGACGCGGGGTCGGGGCGTACTTCGCCGGTCGGCAATTCAAATGCATATCGCAGACCGCTCGTCACGGCATCAGTGGGCGTATCCACGGCAGGCGCGGTGTGCGAAAAGAAACCGTCACCTACGGCTGACAGCGGAATGACCTGACGCTCGCCGCCGGGCCACGTGATCAAGTTCACGTGGTCGCAACGCGGCGCCCAAAGCTGCCAGCGGACGCGCCCATCACGATCGCGCTGCGGGCCCTGTGATAATCTAATCGGTTGCGGGAATGGAACGGTCATCTTTCCTACTGTGCGGGTCCAGGTCTTCGCAAAAACGGAAGACAGCCAGGGAACGTTCGGCGAGTTCGTAAACCTGTCCCACCTGATGCAAGAAGTCTTCCGCAGGCCCGCTGGAGGTATCCAGAACCAGGTCCCACCATCCCTGTTTGTGTTGCGGCAAGGTGAAGGGAATCGGCTCGTGATGCGCATTTAGCAACAGGAGCAAGGTATCGCCGACAATGCGGTTGCCTCGCTCGTCGGTTTCGTCGATCTGGTCGCCGGCGAGCAGCATGCCGAGGCAGCGAACAAATTCGGCATTCCAGGCCGCATCGGTCATTTCCTGGCCAGACGGCTCCAGCCATGAAATATCCTTGACCTGCGAGCCGCGGATGGGGCGGCCTTGAAAAAACTGGCGACGCCGCAATACGGGTTGCTCGGCCCTCAAGCGAATCAGCAGCCGAACGAACTGATGAAGTTCTGCTTGCTCTTCGGTAAAATTCCAGTTCAGCCAACTGATTTTGTTGTCTTGGCAATAGGCATTGTTGTTACCTCTCTGGGTGCGACCGAACTCGTCGCCGGCGCAAAGCATCGGGACGCCTTGAGAGAGCAGCAGGGTGGCCAGGAAATTGCGTTTCTGTTGGTTGCGGCGGGCGATCACCTCGGGGTCCGTCGTCGCACCTTCGGCGCCGCAATTCCAACTCAGGTTGTGGTTCTCGCCGTCCTGTCCGTTTTCCTTGTTGGCCTGGTTGTGTTTGTGGTTGTAGCTGACCAGGTCGTGCAGGGTGAATCCATCATGGGCGGTAATAAAATTGATGCTGGCGTACGGCCGCCTTCCGCTATGTTCGTAGAGGTCGCTGCTGCCGGAAAATCGGGAAGCAACTTCGGAAACGGTACTGCCGTCGCCACGCCAGAAGCTGCGCAGGCTGTCGCGGTA
>JAUIHJ010000135.1 GCA_030432015.1 bacterium | reverse complement strand
GCCGCGAGGAATGGGATCGCATCGAAGCGGCGACGCAGGAGGTGTTGGAATCGGCCATTCGCTGCGAAGGCTCGACGCTATCCGACGGGACCTATCGCAACGCATTGAATAAGGCCGGCGGCTACCAGAATCACCATCGCGTCTATGATCGCGCCGGCCAAGCGTGCTTAACGTGTCGTCGCGGCCACGTCCAGCGCATCGTTCAGGCGCAGCGAGCCACGTTCTTTTGCGCCACATGCCAGCCCAAACGTCGCGCCGCCAACCGGCGCGGAACGCCCAAGCATCCCCCTCTCAGTCGCCCCGGAAGGTCCCAGCCGTGAAGCCCGCCCTGAGTCAAATTTGCTCGCTGAACTCACCGTTCGAAAAAGATCTCGAAGATTACGCTGCCGGTCAATGCGATGCGATCGAGGTGTGGCTCACGAAACTCGAAACGTATCTGGAAGGCCATTCACTGGACGACGTCCGCGCGTTGATGGCGAAGCACCAGGTGGAATTGCCTGTCGCCAGCTTTCAGGGTGGGTTGCTGACCAGCCAGGGCGACGCCAGACGTGAGGCCTGGTCGCTGTTCCAGCGTCGACTCGAGCTTTGTCGTGACCTGGGAATTGGCACGATCGTCACCGCATGCGATCTTGTCGGACCGATCAACGATCAGGACATCCAACGCACATATGCTTCTCTAAATCAGGCGGCACAGTTGGCCGCCGACCATCACGTCCGCGTCGCGCTCGAATTCCAGTCCCGCGCCGCGGTCGGCAATAACCTGCTCACGGCCGCCGGCATGGTGTCACACGTCAACCACCCGCAACTCGGAATCTGCCTCGACGCGTTTCACTTTTACGTCGGGCCGAGCCAGACGGAGGATCTGACATGCCTTTCGAACGACAATTTATTCCACGTTCAATTGTCTGACTTGGCAGACACGCCCCGCGAATTCGCCACCGATGCGCAGCGAATCCTACCAGGCGACGGAGACATTCCGCTGGCAGCAATCGTCGCACGGTTGGCTGAGATTCAATACGACGGATTCGTCTCGATTGAATTACTCAACCCGCACATCTGGCAGGTCGCAGCGCGGCAATTCGGAGAGATCGGCATGACGGCGGTCCGTGGAATGCTGGGGACCGCCAGAATGGAACCAACGTAGACGCGTGCGGCGCACCTCTGCGGCACCAAATGGCCGAGCGGGATTCAGCAGCGGACACCCCGTCAGCGGGACAGGCACCTTTTTCGCCGACAGGCCGTTGTTCCGCAGTTGCATCAAATGGGCGGCGAAAAACGAGCCGGTCCCGGACTGTCGCCGAATTGCACTCGGTCATTTAGAAAACCGGCAACCTCAAGCCACGCCTGCGTTTGCGGCAAATGAACGACCGACTCACTCGGCCGATTTTTGCTTCACAGCCTTGATCGCCTTCTGCAACCGCGATTTGGTCCGACTGGCCGTGTTGCGATGCATAATGCTGCGGCTTCCGGCGCGATCCAATTTCTTGGCGACCAGAATGTACCCTGCTTCCGCCGCGGCCACATCACCGGCAGCAACGGCCGCACGGACTTTTCGCAACTGGGTTCGCAGGTCCGATTTCACCGATCGGTTGCGATCGCGTCGGGTGACATTTTGGCGGAGTCGTTTTGATGCGCTTTTTGAATTGGGCATAGGTTCGTAGCCGGTCGTCTTGTGTTCTTTTTAAGGGTGGGGAGTCCAATCACGGCCAATCCGTGGCCGGAAGCCACTATTTATGATCCATCTGGCGGATTTTGTCCAGACGGGCAGCCGCATCTTTGTAGTCGGGGTCCAGGGTGACCAGCCGAGTGAGCAGGTCGATTGCGGTCGGATGATCTTTCAAACCGGCGGAAAGCAGCCCGGCCCGGTAGAGAGCCAACTTGACCAACGTCGGCTGGTCGGAACGCTCCGACTGGTCCAATCCCCGCAAGTAGCACTCCAGCGCCTTACTGTACTGCTTTTGCCGCTGCAGACATTCGCCCAATTCCAGAACTGCGTGGGCCCTTCGTGTGGGAAGTTTGGCCGCTTCCATGAAACATTTGACCGCTTCGGAAAGGTTGTCAGCCAGCTTCAACCGCAGGCCGAGCTGAAACTTGTATTCCAAATCGTTGGGAAAACGGGCAGCCCGGGCGGCGAAGACATCAAGTTCAAACCGATTCAGGTCCCCCATCAGGTCTAAGACCAACTGCTGAGTCTCTTCACTGGGCGACTTGGCGGCGCGCTGTTGGGCAATCGATAGCTGCTGCTGCTTACGAAGGATCTCCACATCTTCGAGCTGATATTGGATCCGAATGTCACCCCCGGTCGCGGAAAGCCCCTTTTGCAATAAATGCAGCGCCTCTCCCAAGTGATCGTCATCAATATGGAGCTGTGTCAGTTCAAGGTACGCATCGACGTCCGTCGGGCTGTTGGCAATCGCCTGCTCCATTTGCTGACGTGGCGTGAGTTGGATTTCGCGACGTGGCGGGCTCGATTCGGCGTCTTTCACGACGTCGGCCTGATCTTCCGGCGGCGGTTTGCTTCGACTGCGATCCCGCCCTTTGCCCAGCCCAGCCTGAGTTTTCTCAATTTGCAGCTCTGAGATCATCTTTTGCGCTTCCGCGTCGCCGCGTCGCGTTTCGTCGACACGATGCCAGCAGGCAATGGCCTGATCGTAATACCCTTGGCGCGTCAGTGACTTGGCGCAATGCCGATTGACGTCGACATCATTCGGATTGCGCTCCAGCGCGAAGCGCAGGTACCGTAGCTCCGTCTCCATATGCCCCAGCCCGGCGCAGGCCTCGGCCAGGGCCCGCAAGGTGTTGGAATCCCACGGATTCGACTTCAGCACTTCGGGGCCCAACTTCAGCGTCTCATTCCAGTCTTTCTTGGCATGGGCCTTCTTGAAGGGCCCTTTCCCTCCAAAGCTCAGCAGTGCGCCTCGCTTGTTGTTCTTGTACTTGCGGCGCAAATTCTCAAACATCGCCTCCAAATAGACGAGATTACCCGGATCCCGGCTGACGCATTCCCCAAACATTGTATGAGCGTAGTCAAAATCATACGAACCCTGCTTCATCAGCTGATTCGCGTGCTCGAAGCACTCATGCAAACGACGCCGCAAATGCGGCGTGATCGCCCCGGATTGACGATCGTTGGATTGCGTCGGTTTCGATTCGGAGACCATCGGCTGCTGCCTATGGGTGTATTGGGAAGAATTAATGCGAGGCTGGCAGTTCGTTCAAACTGTGCCGTTGTTCCTGTCGCGCCATCTCGTTAAGAAATCACGCGACACGCTACAATGAATGTGAATTGAAAAGCTATTCGTCCAACGCCCAGGCGCCGACATCGCGTCTGGTTACGCCCCTCGCTGGCCGTGCGGACGTGCCGCTATTCTAGCCGTTTGCCGCCGTCAGCCAAGCATGACCGCGAGCGGCAGGATGTTGGGAAGATGAAAAGACAGGATTATTAGATGGCTGCCGCAGAACAACCGCACGACAACCACGATCCAGCGACTGCCGGGCCATCGCGACCCCACGGCAAGGTGTTCCTGGTGGGAGCTGGCCCCGGCGATCCAGGATTGATCACGCTCCGGGGAATCGAGTGCCTTGGTCGGGCCGATGTTGTGGTTTACGACTACCTGGTGAATTCGGTGATTGTCGAACACGCGCCGACCAGCGCCGAGCGGATCTGCCTCGGCAAGCACGGGCGCTCGCGCATTTGGCCCCAGGAGGAAATCAACCGGCAATTGGTCGAATTGGCCCAAGCGGGGAAGCAAGTCGTGCGGCTCAAGGGGGGTGATCCGGCCGTGTTTGCCCGCGGTGCGGAAGAAATTGATGCCCTCCGCCACCATGGGATTGCCTTCGAAGTCGTGCCTGGAATTACCGCGGCGCTGGCAGCGGGCAGCTATGCCGGGATCCCGATCACGCATCGAAAGCTTGCCTCTGCCGTCGCACTTGTGACCGGCCGCGAAGAAGATGACAAGGAATCGGCGGCCATCGACTACGGCGCACTGGCGTCGTTTCCGGGTACGCTGGTCGTCTATATGGGGGTCACGACGGCCCCCACCTGGACGGCCGCCCTGATATCGGCAGGCCGCTCCCCGGATACGCCGACGGCGATCGTACGACGCTGCAGCCTGCCAGACCAACGCCTGATTCAATGCACGCTGGGCGAGGTCGCCGGAAGAATGTCCGGCGAAAACCGGATCCGCCCGCCCGCCATCGTGATTGTGGGCGACGTCACGACGCTTGCCCCAACGCTCTCCTGGTTCGACAAACGTCCACTCTTCGGGCAGACAATCATGGTGACGCGGCCGCGCGCGCAGGCCGCGTCGTTGGCCGGATTACTGAGCGAGCAAGGGGCCAACGTTGTGTTGCAACCGGCGATTGAGATTACCGAACCGACCGACTGGCACCCGGTCGACGACGCGATCCGCCAGCTACATCATTACGATTGGCTTGTCTTCTCCAGCACCAACGGCGTCCAATTCTTTGTCGAACGGCTCTTGGCGTCCGGCTGGGACACACGTTCGTTGGGTGGGCTCAAGATCGCGGCCGTGGGTCCCGGAACCGCCCAGGCACTGTCCAGATATTACCTGACGGCGGACCTTCAGCCGGACGAATTTCACGCCGAGGGATTGACGGAGGAGTTGGACCAACATGCGTCTGGCCAGCGGTTCCTGATCCCTCGTGCCAGTCGCGGCCGCGAGGTGCTGCCCGATAAATTGCGCAGGGCAGGGGGCGCGGTCGACCAGATCGTCGTCTATCGCAGCCAGGATGTCGAAGTCCCAGCCCCCGAGACGCAATCGCGCTTGGCAGCCGGCGAAATCGACTGGGTCACGGTCACCAGTTCGGCCATCGCCCGCGCCCTGGCCAAGATGTTCGGCGAAGACCTCCGGAAAGCCCGCTTGGCCAGTCTCAGTCCGATCACATCGGCAACCTTACGCGAGTTGGGATTTGAGCCGTCCATTGAGGCTGCGTCCCATACGATGCAGGGGTTAGTCGACGCGCTGCTAAAGTCCGAATAGACCAACGCGTCAGGAAAACCGTGCGGTGGCCCTGGCCGATTTTCCGCCAGAACCAATGATTTGGCCGGCGTGGCGAAGATATACTCGAAGTTAAGCGCTCGCCGACGACTTTTTCGCTCCGCATTGCCTCGGGAAGCAACATCCGATGAAAAAACGCTATCTCTTCCTGATCTTGCTTGTGCTGCTTGGCATCGGTGGCGTCCTGGGCTACGAGCCGCTGAAAGAAATGCAGGCCAAGCGGGCCACTCCCAATTGGCGCACGGCGGATGTCAAGAAAGGTCGCGTGGTGGCGGTTGTGAATTCGACCGGGACCCTCAAGCCGGTGCTGTCCGTCCAGGTTGGTGCGTTTGTCTCCGGCCCGCTCAAGGAAGTTCTGGGAAAATACAATCAGGAAGTCAAAAAGGGAGACGTGCTGGCGAAGGTCGATCCACGGCTACCGGAAGCCGAGCGTAAGCGTGCGCTCGCCTCGCACGCCACCACGCTCGGAGAAGTCAAGCGGATCGAAGCGCTGCTTCAGCAGGCACGCAATAACGAAGCGCGTGCGCTAGCGCTGAGCGAAGAAAACGAAGACTTCATTTCGGACACGGAACTTGACCAATTCAAGTTTTCGACCATGTCGCTGGAAGCCCAGTTGGAGATCTCCAAGGCTTCGGTGCAGCAAGCCGAAGCGGCGCTCGACAACGCGAATACCAACGTCGGCTACACAACGATCGAATCGCCCGTCGACGGGATCATCATCGACCGCAAGATCGAAGAGGGGCAAACCCTGCAATCGGGTTTTCAAACGCCCGAATTGTTCGTCGTCGCGCCGGGCATGCGGGAAAAAATGCACGTCGAAGCGGCCGTCGACGAAGCCGATATCGGTCTGATCCGCGAAGCACAGCAACATGGCCAACCAGCCCATTTCACCGTCGATGCCTATCCCGAGGACCTGTTCGAAGGCGTTATCGAAGAGGTCCGCTTCAGTTCGACCGAATTGCAAAATGTCGTCACTTACCCCGTGATTGTGGCCGCCAAGAATCCGGAGCTCAAACTGCTGCCGGGGATGACCGCCAGCATCTCTTTTCGTGTGGACGAACGGGCGGACGTCGTCAAGATCCCGAATTCGGCGCTGCGGTTCTACCCGGACAAGAAGCACGTCCGAAAAGAAGACCTCGAACTGCTCGAAGGTGCGAATTGGGAAAACGAAAAGCCGGACGACGAACCGGATGTGATGCTTTCCGCGGAAGAAAAAGCGACGGCCCGCAAGCAGCGAAACCAACGCCACGTCTGGGTTGCCGAGGGTGCCAAACTCAAGGCCGTTGCCATCGTGACCGGGCTAAGCGATAGCAAGTTTACCGAACTCGTCTCCGGCGAAATTACCGAGGGTATGAAGCTGGTCACGGGAATTAATCCGAAGAAGGGCTGGGGCGGCTAGCCATGGCCAATACCCGCCACCCGGTCGCGCGAGAAGACGGAGGACCCCAATGAACACCCTGCTGACCGTACGTGTGGCGTTGCGAGCCTTGCGCAAGAACAAGATGCGAGCCAGCTTGACGGTCCTGGGAGTGGTCATCGGTATCGCCGCGGTAACGGCGATGGTCTCGATTGGACAAAGCGCCAGCGGATTGGTCCAGGGCCAATTCGAAATGCTGGGAACGAATGTCATCCTGATCTTCCCGGGTGCCCAGCAGCGGGGCGGAGTGCGACAAGGTCGCATCACCACGCTGACGGCCGAAGACGCGGTCGCTATTGGCGAAGAATGTCCGGCCGTGCTGGCGGCTTCACCCCTGGTTGGCTCGGGCGGCCAGGTCATCTTTGGCAACTCGAACTGGAGCCCCAAGGAGATGCACGGCGTTGACCCCAACTATCTGTTGGTGCGCAACTGGCAATTACGGCACGGCGGTTTCTTCACGGACCGGGATATCACCGCATCTGCGAAAGTGTGTGTGATTGGTCATACGGTGATGACCAAGTTGTTTCAAACCCAGAATCCATTGGGGGAGACGATTCGCATCCGCAACATCCCCTTCCGAGTCGTCGGAGTATTGGGAGAAAAAGGGGCCAACATGGTGGGTGAGGATCAGGACGACATCATCCTGATGCCCTACACCACCGTGCGAAAACGGCTCTCCGGCTCAGAATTCAACGACGTCCACGCCATCTTTGCCTCGGCCCGTTCGGTTACACAAATGGTCGAAGCGGAACATCAGATCAACCAATTGCTGCTCGAGCGACACCGGATTCCGCCCGGCGAATCGCCCGACTTCATGGTGCAAAACACCACCGAAATCGCCAATATCCTGGGCGTCATTACCGGAACGATGACGCTGATGCTGGCGTCGATTGCCGGCATTTCACTCTTGGTAGGGGGCGTTGGCATCATGAACATCATGCTGGTTTCGGTCACTGAGCGCACGCGTGAGATCGGGATCCGAATGGCCGTTGGCGCGCGAGGCCGCGATATCCTGCGTCAATTCCTGGTCGAGGCCGTTTTGCTGTCGTGTATCGGCGGCGTCATTGGATTTGCCCTGGGTGTCGGCGCGTCGACCGGTTTGACGATGCTGATCAATTCGTTCACAACCGGCACGAAGTGGCCGATCATTGTGTCGTTTCCCGCGGCCGGTGCCGCGATCCTGTTCTCCGCCGCAGTGGGAATTTTTTTCGGATTCTACCCGGCACGCCGCGCCAGCCGGCTCGACCCGATTGAAGCGCTACGGTACGAGTGATGGGCGCCATTGGCGATCACTCGACGCGAACTTCGGGCACCCGCGCGGGCAGTGGCGAGTAGGTCGGCGCGCCGGCTCGTGACCTGGCCGGGCGACCGCTTGCTGGCGGCACGGACTCGCTCGTGCCTTGGCGAAGTTTGTTGAGGAGATTCTCCGGCGGGGTGAGGTCAAACGCCTGCTCGGCAGCGACATCACCGTTGGGGTAACGGTCGTCATTCAAGGTTGGCGGCAGTCGTTCCGGGTAGCAACGATTCGCATGCCAGCGTCCCAGGGGTCCGATCGATCCGAATCGTTCCTCGGCCATTCGGACGCCGTGCGATTCCAGGATGGTGCCACTTTCCCGTTCCAAGGTCGCCAATTCGATGTTGTATTGGATCAACGAGGAGGCTTCGTTGCTGACCGAATTTCCCCATGACGTAATGGCCTGAAACACAATCAGGAAGTTATCGAGGTTGGCCTGGTAGCGTCCCATCTGGACTTCCAGATTGGTCGTGGCGGCCGCCCGCGTCTCACGAAACGCCTCGTACTGATCATAGAACTGTGCCAGGTTACGCAGGTTGCCGGCAATCGTATGGGAGGCCGCATGGAGCCCCTGTTCGAGATTGGCACGGTCGCGTGAAATCAGCAGTTCCTGCCGGCGCATCAAGGCCCGCTCGCGACGCAGCCCCAAGGGGACCGAGAAATTCACGGCCAGCGTCCAGTCCGCAAACTGTCCAGGTCGCGACGAAATCGATGGCATCTCACCCTCCAACCCGTTCCAGCGGTAGAGTGCGACCGCGTCGAGACTTGGACGAACCTGATTCTGCGATTGCAGCAAACGTTGCTCGTCCGCTTCCAGCACCAGCTTCAATTCGATCAAGTCGGGACGGTACTGTTCCGCCATTACCAGCAGCGACTCCCAATCCATCTGGAGACGATCACGCGTCGGTGGCGAGGTCGGTACGATTTGATGGGTATCGTAGGGCGGAAACCCCAACAGGTTTCTAAAGCCGGCTTCGCGTTGTAACAAATTTGCCTGGGCCCCAATGACGGCACTGCGGAAATCGGCCAGCGCAACCTTGGTCAGTGCCAGGTCCCCGGCATTGGCGGTACCGACGCGGAACCGGGCTTCCGTTTGGTCGTAGGCGAATTGGGCCTGGGCAAGTTGCTGCTGGCGGGCCCACAGATCGGTCCTGGCAAAGACCAGACCCCAGTAGGCGTCCACCGTGCTGCGAACGAGTTCTTGCAGCGAGTCCTTCAATTGAAAATAGGACCGCTCGGTGTCGATTCTGGCGAGCACGATCGGCGCCATATTGACCCGCCAGCCACCGCCTTGCAGCAAGGGCTGGGTCAGGCTGATTTCCGCCGCGGAACGGGTCTGGGGGTTGAGCGCAATCACGCCGGGACGAAGCGTCGTGGGCCGCGCGTTGACGCCTGCGCTCAAGGTCCCGCCGGTCACCGTCGTCTTACTGATGCCCGCGTTCAGGTGATAGTCATCGGAGCGAAAGCCTTCGATCTGGTTCTGGCCGGCGTCAAAGAGTGGCGTCTCAATGCGATTGAAACTGTTCTGGGCCTGTATCGTCGGATCAAATCGTGCATGCGCTTCGTCGATGCCGTTATTGACGATCGCGGTATCGTAGATCGTGCGACCGCTCGACGTGGCGGACACACCGGCCAAGACGCGCACCACTTCGGCATTTGCCAGCGCGGTCCGGATGGCCTCATCCAACGACATTAGTCGCTCGGGCAGCGACTCGATCGTGTTAACGGTGGGCGGAGGTGGCGTCTTCGGAATCGGCACATGCGTCATGTCAGCAGGATCTCGCACACTGACGGTGCGTTCTTCCGGGAAGACGAAGGGGAACAACTTTTGCGCCCGCGCAGCGTGCGCCGGCATGATCGTGAGAATCACCACAACCAGATAGTTCATTGATCGCCGAATTCTGCCGCTTCCCATGATAATGGCAGATCGGCCGGTTGATCCGAGCAAGTCAATTCAAACCAAGGCGACGATTAGAATCACGATCCGGGCTGGTCGTCCTCTGCCGCCTTGGCGCCCTGTGCGGGTTGTCCGGCCTCGTCCGATCGTTCATCCTCTGCCGGATGTAACGCTTCGAGGGCCACCTCGAAGTCGGTCGTATCCGCCACGATCTGCCCGTCGCGGAGCACCACCGTCCGTCGCGCATTGCGGGCGACCGCTTGATCGTGTGTGACCAGGATGACGGTGATGCCATCGTCGGCATTTAATTTCTGGAACAGCTCGATGACCTCTTTACCGGTACGAGAATCGAGATTCCCGGTCGGTTCATCCCCCATCAACATCGACGGGTTGTTGACCAGGGAACGGGCGATCGCCACCCGCTGTTGCTGCCCGCCTGAGAGCTGACCTGGGTGATGGTCGAGACGATCGCCCAGGCCGACCAATTCGAGCTTCTCGATTGCCCTGCGCCTGCGTTGGCGTGCCGAGATTCCGCTGCCGTAAAGGAGCGGCAATTCGACATTCTCAATCGCCGACGTGCGGGCGAGCAAGTTGAAATTCTGGAAGACGAATCCAATATGGTCATTGCGGATTGCCGCCCGCTCGTCCCGCGTCATCGACACGACCTCCCGGCCAGCCAGGCAATAGCTGCCGCGGGTTGGCCGATCGAGACACCCTAAGGTGTTCATGAGCGTTGACTTCCCAGACCCGGACTGCCCGATCAACGCCACGTATTCGCCTTTGTCGACACTCAGATTGGCCCCGCGTAATGCCTCGACCTTGACCTCGCCCAGGTCATAGATTTTCCAGAGGTCGCGTATTTCGATCAGTGACACAAGATCTTTCCAGTCGGTCTTGGGAGGCCTGCCGCGGCTGCTCCGCGCCCGGCGCATGCTGCTTCCACCGCTCGTTTTTCCGAAAATGTCGGTGTCCCGCTTCACCCACATCCAGTACCTCCCGCAGCGACACGGTGATCCCGCAGCGACACGGTGACCTTCGAGGGTAATCGCCGCCTCGGACCGGGGCAACCGGACGGGTTACAACTGGGAAATGGCTGGAAGCTCCCACGGCTTACGATAAACAGGGCGGGTCACGAATTGATCGGCTTCCTCGTCCCCCAGCGAATAGGTCTTCGGATCGAAAGAGATCGTCCGGCCGAGCCGCCAGGCGGCATTCCCCAAGTGGCATAGCAAGCTCGACGGATGCCCGACCGTCTCCAAGTCGGCCGCCGGCTTTTCACGGCTGCGCATGCAATCGATAAAATTCTGGGCATGTCCGATATCGTTGTAGCTGCCGCGGTGCTCCTTAATCAATTTGCCTTTGGCATCGAAGGCACGCCACCGACTGTTGCCGATGACCACATAGCCGCGATCGCCCAGCACGGCGGCCCCCTCACCTTCGTCGTGCAGTCGATACGAGTTCCACACCCGCATTTCATAGGTTAACAGGTACCCTGGATAGTCGTAGGTCACCATCATGGTGTCCGGCCACTGCTGTGCATCGTCGAAATACAGTTTGCCACCATGTGCTGAGATCGCCCGCGGGAACTTGGGGATGGACTCGCCTTGTGCCTCAACCGCCGTTTCGAGTGCCCAGCGCGCGACATCCAAACGATGAACGCCGTCGTTGCCCAGGTCGCCTGTGCCGTAGTCGAAGAACCACCGCCAGTTGCTGTGAAAACGTCGGGGATTGAACGGCCGCTTGGGCGCCGGCCCAAGCCACGTGTCATAGTCGACGCCTGCCGGCACCGGGCCATCGGGTGGGTTGCCTATCGACCCCTGCCGCGAACTCTCCCACGCTTTGGCGAAGCGGACCTTGCCGATACTCCCTGCCGCCAGGTATTCCATCACACTGGCCTGCAGCGGGCCGCTCCGCGCCTGGGTACCCAACTGCACAATCCGCTGATACTTCTTCATGGCCGCCACCATGGTACGGCCTTCGAGAATGTTGTGGCCATCGGGCTTTTCGACATACATATCCTTTCCCGCCTGGCACGCGTGAATGGTCGGCAGCGCGTGCCAATGATCAGGCGTCCCAGCCACCAGGGCATCGACGGAATCATCATCCAACGCGCGGCGATAGTCCTTGATCGCCTCGGGGCGGCGCCCTGTCTTGTCGGCAACCTGGGCGACACGCGCCTGCAACACGCTCTCATCCAGGTCACAAACATATTTGACATCCACGTCGGGCAACGACGCGAACGTGTTTAACAAACTACCACCTCGACCACGGACACCCATCACGCAGACCGTTACGCGATCATTCGCCAGCGGCGCAGCATGTGCGGCGTGAGCGAGAGTCCATGACGATATCCCAGCCGCGACCGTACCTTGCAAGAACTTTCGGCGATGCATGAGCGGGCTCCTTGGATGGTCCCCTGCGGTGGCGCCGGGGACGGGCATCAGTAAGCGTAGAGAATCTGTAGTTTCGCGATCTGCGGTCCCAAGGGCCGGCAGATCAGGTTCAACGAAGCGCGATGCTGCGGGCTACATGCATCGACTGACTCTTGGACCGATTGCCAGGCGGATGCCACCGCCAGGCAGTCGCGTTTAAGATGTTCCTCGGTGGCATGCCGCGTCAGCGATTCGTGAAGGTGGTGCGCCGCATCCTCGAAGTCCCTGGCGGCAGCCTGAGACGTCGCGCGAAAGCTGGCGGAATACTGGTTCGAACCACTCACGAGCCGTACCATTTGTGACGCCAAGGCATTCGCCCCATCGTGAATCGTGGCGACCAGTGCGACGATTTCATGATGATCGATCGTCAATTCCTGACCTAGCGCCCCGGTGAGCGCCTCCATCGTGCGTTGGGCCGCGGCCAAGCGCTGATCGAGTTCCACTTCACCCCAACGGCTGAGTTGCGCATCGGCCGTTTGCCATTCAACCTCCAAAACACGTACGTCCCAGACCAGATCGTCAAGGCTCGCCGGCCCGGCGAGCGCCGTGATCAGATTCGCGCACGCCTGGTTCAGGGCCAACGCACTTGCAACCGCGTCCTCCGGGTGAGGATGTTCGATCAGATGATCGAGCGTGATTCCGTGCTGAATGTGGTGCACATCCCGCTGAAAGGTCCTGGTCAGCGCCACCAATTCGTCGCGATCAATCTCGCGGGGCAGCCACAGCAGTTCATGGATCATGTCGTGATTCGCCTCGATCGACTGCATCCGGCGCACAATGTATCGATCGTCCGATAACCGGACTTGCTTCGCCAAGGCGCGCCAACGTGCGTAGACATCTCGATACTCGGCGACTAACACCGGGTGCGGGACGTCCTGTCCAGCCAGACGTCCAAACCGGTCGACCCGCGCCAGCAGCGTCTGCCCTTCGACAAGCAGCGGTCGCAAGTTAGGTTGCCGCCTGACGGTGTAAGCCAAGTCTTCGAATAGCGTCTGCAAGCTGCCGCGCATTTCGACCACTTGTCGAGCAAGCTCGCGACGATCCAGCTGGGGCTTCAGATTCAGCAGTTCGCAAATCTGCTGATCGTAGAGGTTCAACTTTTCGACATGCGCCAGGCAGGTCCGATCGACGCCTGGTGTCTGCCTGAGGCGGTGCGAGACAACACGCCACTGGCGATCAATCGCCTGATACTCGCCGGCGAACTGATCAAGGCCGATCGCTGG
>JAUIHJ010000134.1 GCA_030432015.1 bacterium | reverse complement strand
TCGTCTTTACGGCGGATGGGAAGGGTATCCTGGACGATGCGCGTCGCGATGCCGGAGTGACCGGCTAGCACCGACGGCAGTGCGTGCGCCGTCGACCCAGGGGTGCGACCTCCTTGCGACGTTGGCATCGTCTGCCGCATAATTTTCAGCAACCACTGGACTTCAATAGGCTGTGCAACCCTGAGCGGTCTGCACGATATCTTGCATTGTGACTACATCCTCAAGGAGGCCCGTCATGTCCCCAGTCGCATCCACTTCCGGTCGGACCGAGAGCGACGACGAGAATGCTGCGAGCCCGACCACACCGTCAGGGCAACTGAAAATTTCGTTGATTAGCCTGCACGGGCTGATCCGGGGGCATGACCCTGAGCTGGGGCGCGACGCCGATACCGGCGGTCAGGTCAAGTATGTGTTGGAGGCCGCACGCGAACTGGCGAACCAACCCAACGTGCGGGAAGTCGAATTGTTGACGCGACAGATCATCGATCCCAAGGTCGACGATGCCTATGCGCAACTGGAAGAGTCGATCTCCGAAAATGCCAAGATTGTGCGAATTCCGTTCGGTCCCAAACGCTACCTGCGGAAAGAAGCACTCTGGCCGTACATTGAGATGTTCATTGATCAGACGTTGTCGCACTTCAAGCGAAACGGGTTGCCGGATCTGATTCATGGCCACTACGCCGACGCCGGGCTGGCCGGTGCACAGTTATCCCGCTTGCTGCATATCCCGTTCGTCTTTACCGGCCATTCGCTGGGACGCGTCAAGCGTCAGCGATTATCGCTGGGGAAGGCGGACGCCACAGCGCTCGAGAAGAAATACAAGTTTGGGACGCGGATCGAGGCCGAAGAGATCGCCTTAGAAACGGCCGCGATGGTGGTGACCAGCACCAATCAGGAAGTGGAACAGCAGTACGCGCTCTACGATCACTATGTGCCGTCGCGGATGGAGGTCATTCCACCAGGGGTCGACCTGTCGCTGTTTGCGCCGCGACAGGCGGGCTGGGAGCGGCCGGGTATTGCGAACGACCTGAGTCGGTTCTTGCGCGATCCAGAAAAGCCAATGATCCTGACGCTGGCCCGACCTGACGAGCGCAAGAACCTGGAGATGCTGGTCCGCGTCTTCGGCGAAAGTGAGGCGTTGCGAGAACGCGCAAATCTCGTGATGGTGCTGGGCACGCGTGACGATCTCCGTGACCTGCCCAAGGCGCAGCAGGCGATCATCAACGACATCCTTTACCTGATCGACCGCTACGACCTATACGGTCAGGTCGCCTATCCCAAGACCCATGTACCCAGCGATGTGCCGGAGCTGTATCGCTTGGCCGAAGAACTGAAGGGGGTGTTCATTAACCCGGCGCTTACCGAGCCGTTTGGGTTGACCCTGCTGGAAGCGGGGGCCACCGGGCTGCCGATCATCGCCACCAACGATGGCGGACCGCGCGACATCATCGCCAACTGCGGAAACGGTTTGCTGGTCGATCCGCTCGACCAGGAAGCGATCGAGCATGCCCTGTTACGGGCTTTGACCGAGCCGGAGCGATGGGTCGAGTGGTCTGGCAGAGGGATTGAAGGGACACGCGAGCATTATTCGTGGGCGAATCATGCCAATCGCTACGTTCGCGATGTGACGGATATTCTGCAGCACGCCACCGCGCCGGTGCTCAGGGACCGGCAAAAGGTCCGCCGTCTGCCGGACTTCGATCGCCTGATCATTACGGACCTGGACAACACACTGACCGGCGACGACGAAGCGCTCGGGGCGTTTGTCGACCTGGTGCGGGCCCATGACCATGTGGGCTTCGGCGTGGCCACGGGGAGGCGTCTCGACAGCGCCATGGAACTGATTCAAGAATTGGGGCTTCCCCGGCCAGACCTCATTGATACCGATTGCGGCACGCAACTCCATTACGGCGACAATTTGACACCTGATCGAAGCTGGCAGAAGCAGATTGGCTATGCCTGGAGGCCGGATGAAGTGCGGAGAATCCTGGACGACCTGCCCGGGTTCTTTCGACAGGCGGAAGCCAAGCAGTCGGACTTCAAAGTCAGCTACGAAATTGACACGAAACTCTGTCCCAGCATCAACAAGATCAAGAAGATTCTTCGTGAGGCAGGTGTGCGTGCTAAAGTAGTGTTGTCGCTTGGTATGTACCTGGACATAATCCCCGTCCGGGGTGGCAGCGACCTTTCGATGCGTCATGTCCTCTGGAAATGGGGGTTCGCGCCGGAACGAGTCATGGTGGCAGGCGATTCCGGCAACGACGCCGGGATGCTCTTGGGGCGAACCTTGGGCGTCGTCGTTGGCAATCATAGTCCCGAATTGAATCGGCTGCGAAATAATCCGCGGATCTACTTCGCCAAGGCGGCCCATGCGGCGGGAATCCTCGAAGGGATCGAGTACTACAACTTCCTGGACAACATCGTCATACCTAATGATCAGATCGAGTGAAAACGGGCACTTGGACGAGCACCGCTTCGAGGCCGATCTTACGCTGCGACGACTTCAGCCTCGGTTGGAAGAGGTTTGGCAGCACACCACGATCGATGATGCCAAGCGACACGAATTCGAGTTGCGATTGGCGGAACACTGGCGCCCCCTCTTTAGCCTGCTCTTTCGCCTCTATGGAACCCGCTACGACTTTTTCTTTCATGTCGAACAGGTGTTGCGAACGGCTGCCAAAGCCTGGGCGGATCGCGCGGACGACCTTTGCCAGCAGGATCGGCGCCGACTGAACGATCCCGATTGGTTTCAGTCGGAGAATGTCGTCGGCGGCGCCCTGTATGTTGACTTGTTCAGCGAGAACCTCAACAAGGCACGCGAACATGTCGGCTACTTCCAGGATCTGGGATTGACCTACCTGCATCTGATGCCGCTGTTTGCCGTTCGCCCCGGTGACAACGACGGTGGATATGCGATCAGCAATTATCGGTCCGTCGATCCGCGGTTGGGGACCATTGAGGATTTGCGTCTGTTGGCGCGTGATTTGCGCGAGGCTGGGATCTGCCTGGTCCTGGACTTTGTCTTTAATCATACGGCGGACGACCATCAATGGGCGCAGCGGGCCCAGGCCGGCAACCGCGAATATCAAGAGTTTTACTATTTGTATCCTGATCGCGTGATGCCCGATCGATACGAACGCACGCTGCGCGAGATTTTTCCTTCCGTCCGACGAGGAAATTTTTCGTGGCATGACGGCATGCAGCAATGGGTCTGGACCACGTTCAACAGCTTTCAGTGGGACCTGAAGTACAGTAATCCGGCGGTGTTTCACGCCATGCTGGAAGAACTGTTGTTTATCGCCAATATGGGCGTCGACATCCTGCGGCTCGACGCGGTCGCATTTATTTGGAAGGAACTGGGTACAAGTTGCGAAAACCTTCCCCAGGCGCACCTGTTGATCCAGGCGTTCAATCATCTGGCGCGACTCGCTGCCCCGGGGTTGCTGTTTAAATCCGAAGCGATTGTCCATCCGGACGAGGTTGTGAAGTACATCAGTCCCGAGGAATGTCAGATCTCTTACAATCCGACGCTGATGGCCTTGCTGTGGGAATCACTGGCAACGCGAAAGGTGGACCTCCTGACCAAGACGCTGGAACACCGTCATCGCCTGCCAGAAAACACGGCCTGGGTGAACTACCTGCGCTGTCACGACGACATTGGTTGGACGTTCGACGACGATGATGCGCGGGCCATCGGCCTGAATGCTTACGACCATCGCCAGTTTCTAAACAAGTTCTACACAGGACAATTTCCAGGTTCGTTTGCCCGCGGCATCCCGTTTCAGGAAAACCACCAGACCGGTGATATGCGGATTTCCGGAACCATGGCGTCGCTGGCCGGATTGGAGCAGGCTGTTGAAGAAAATGACCCCCACAAAATGGAATTGGCCGTCCGGCGGATGATGCACCTGCACGGCATTACACTCAGTATTGGCGGCATTCCCCTGTTATATCTTGGCGAAGAGTGGGGGATGCTGAACGATTATGATTTCGTCAACGATCCGGCCAAGGCGGGTGATTCCCGATGGATCCATCGGCCCAAGATGAAATGGGAATTCCTTGCCGAGCTCGATGCCCCGGTCGACGCGGGCAGTGGCTCGATTCGCAAGCGGATTTTCGAAGCAACGCGGAGGATGATCGCCCTCCGCAAGACGATCCCGGCCTTAGCTGGCCAATCCATGGAGTTGATCAGAACAGACAACGCCCACGTCTTGGGCTACCTGCGCGCCAATGAAGGAAACCGTCTGATTGTCCTGGCGAACTTTTCCGAGCAGCCCCAACGGCTCGATGGCAACCTGCTCCGCACGGTCGGGATGGGCCGGTTCTTTGAAGACCTGATCGGCCACAAGACATTTGCAACCTCCGAGGATGTGAACTTGGAGCCCTATCAGATTGTCTGGCTGAAACGTGTTTAAATTTCAGGAGCTGGAGGCTTTGCCGACAGTCGGCCAAGTCTGCGAACCGTTGCGCGGGTCATCTCTCACACCACACAAGTATGCGTAAACCTGAAATTCTGGCGACCGATCTCGATGGGACGTTGATCCCGCTGCCGGACGATGCGCAGAATCAAGTCGACCTGGAGACGCTGACCCGAAAGCTCGAAACCGCGGGGGTCACGCTGGTCTACATTACAGGGCGTCACTTCACGTCGGCTCTGGACGCGATCGACCAGTTTCGACTACCGAACCCAGCCTGGTTGATTTGTGACGTGGGAACTTCCATTTTCCAACGCGTGCCGGCGGGGGGATTCCAGCCGGTCGCAGCGTATCAAGATCATCAATCACAGATCACCGCATCGCTGCCGATCACCGCCCTGCGGCGGCAGTTGGAAGCGATCGCTGGTCTGCGCATGCAAGAGTCGGAGAAGCAAGGACGGTTCAAGCTCAGCTACTATGCGGACGCGGCGCGGCTGGATGAACTCGCCGATCGCGTGCAGCAGCAGCTTGACGTAATCGAGGCACCTTACAGCCTTATTCATAGCATCGATCCATTCAATGGCGATGGCCTGATCGACCTGCTTCCCCACCGTGTTTCCAAAGCCCACGCATTGGCCTGGTGGGCGGCGGATACCGGCGTGTTACAGGATGCCATCATTTTTGCTGGCGATTCGGGGAACGACCTTGCCGCCCTCTGCGCCGGCTATCGGGCGATCGTCGTGGGCAATGCCGATCGATCGGTCGCCTCCCGCGCCATCGACGCGCATCGGGCTGCGGCCTTTGTCGATCGCCTGTATCTCGCATCATCCTCGGCAACCAGCGGGGTGCTTGAAGCATGCTACCACTTCGGGTTGTTCGCGACCGACGATGGTTCCGATTGACGTTGCGGCAATCCACTTGATGCGTGGGCATGCGCCGGGGGCATCGCGATCCGCGGCAGCGCAGTCGCGGACCACACGCGAGTTCGACGTTCCCCCAACCTCGCCGCCGGCAGTTGATGCCGAAGGCCTTCGGGTTGGCAAACATGGCGCCGTCGAGTCAGCCAGCAATGTCGCTCGCCCCTGCCAGATCCACGTCAAAGTACTCCAGCGCCCATTCCTGCATGTACCGAACTTGCGTAGGGCGGATGCGATAGAGGATCAGGGCCGGGTTGTCGATGGTTCCCAGGTATTGCCGGAGGAGCGGATTGCCGTCCCAAATCTCCTGGAGGACCGCGCGGTCGGTGACCACTTCGGCCACTCCGGTGATGCGCACCTGATCGTGGTTCTGATCCAGGTAACAGAGTTCGACCTTGGGGTTGGCAGCAATCTCCACCGTCTTGTGGTAACTACGGAGGTTTGCCACGTAAATCGTAAATCCGTCCGTCTTAACCGGCGACACCGGCCGCAAGCGTGGTTGATCGCCGTCGATGGTTGCGAGCTGCGGAAAGCGATCCGCCGCGACGACGGCCAGAGCGTGGGCGGTGATTTGACTGGGGTCGAGCGGTTTGGGGGCGGGTTTGTTCATTTGATCGGTTGGGAAGTGGTTGGTTTCGGTTTCGCTGGCTCTGGCTCGCGGCTCGCTGCCGGCGGCGGGTTTGCCTTGGCCGCGTGAAGCTTCTGCTGGTGAATCCGAGCGACATCCCACATGTAGCGGTTGATGTTCGGGTTGTCCTTCAGTGTCGGGGCCGCCGCCAGATCGATGTACTTTCGCGCCGCGCGATGCTCGCCGGCAACTTCATAGTACAGGCCCAGGTAAAGATGCGCATAGAACTGTCGTCCCGCCAACACATCGGCTGGCGGATCGCCGCGACGCGTTTCGGCCAGCACGTCGGCCGGTTCTAGTTGGCCCCGATAGAGATTAAAAACGTGCATCATCGGATTGCGAGAATCGTTCTTGATTGGCAACATCACGTCGCGCGCCTTTTCGATCCCGGTCGTTGGAACCATGCAAAGATACCGCCACACGGAGTTTTCGACGTCGTTGTCGTGAAACGTCTGATAGAGCTCGAACTGGGCCGCCCCTTGCTGGTATTTACCGGCATAATAGTAGGCAATTCCGCGCTCCCATTGGCGGGATTCGGCGGCCGGCTGCAGCATCACATACCGGTCAAAGTCCTGGACCGAGGCTGCGACCTGTCCCAACCGGAATCGCTCGCGCGCCCGCGTATAGTAGGCGATCGCCAAGTCCGGGTTGGCGTCGATTGCTTGCGTCAACAAATCTACGGCCTGCTGGCTCTGGTCAGCGGCGACACTTCGCGACGCTTGTCGGAGAAGGTCAGCGGTTGGCTCTTGGGCAGCTAACTGATGGGTGGCCACCGAGTAGCTGCAGAGGGTGGCCAGCAGCAGGAAACGGAACATGCAGGAACTCCTGGGGGGCGTGCGGGTCGGTGATGATAGCACTCGGCATTCTACCGCCAAGATGACATGGTCCCTTGTCGGAATGACGTATTTTTACGCCAAGACGACGGCCGGCGTGGTCCCAAACTGACCCGTTGGGGCAATTCGCAGCGCATTTTGCAACCATCGGACTGGCACGTCAATTTTCATGGCGGATTTTACTTTGTTACCACATAACGAGTTACATAGCGATTTCGGGCGTTTTGCCAGAACTGCTGGCATACCAATGGCATGATGTTTGCATTCACTTATCAGACAGTGTCTCCGATGCGCCAACTTGGCAACCAGCATCGAACGTCTATGGTGTGAAGCAACGTCGCTTCGAGGATTTTTTTAACAGTGGAGAACTCAAGGAAGAGGTCAAAGCCATGCTAGTACTCAGCCGAAAAGTTGGACAACGTATCGTCATCGGAGACAACATCACGCTGGTGGTGAACCGCGTGTCCGGAAACCGCGTCACGCTGGGTATCGAGGCGCCGGACGACGTCCACATCATGCGGGGTGAACTCGAGCAGCATCAACGTGAATTTGAGGTCCTCGACGAGAATGCGGGAGTCCCCGCGACCGTCCCATTTCCGCTTGATATCGATATCGCCGATACGTCCTCGTGCCTTCGCCGCCTCGCTCGGTAAGTGCGGTGGTCTGCACCCGGAGATATCTGGCGGAAAATGTCTCGGAGGAATTCCGCTTGTTACTTCGTGACACCTCGGGTGAAGGCTGCTGACGCCAGTGGGCACCCTCAGCGTCGGTTGTGAATTTGCGAGTTTGCGACAGGCGTTGGTTTTTGGTAACCCGAGGCGTCAGAGATGGATGGGGCGCGACCGATTTTCCCTCGCCCAGGCTTTTTGAAGTCGCGCCTTTGTAAATGCCGCAGGCACTCCAGGCTCTTACCTGCCGCCACTGCGCGGCTGGTTGGCGCATCTTCAAGACTCACGCGGCGGGTTACCGTGGCCTTCGCCACCCCGGTTTTTTTCGCGTTTACAAAGCGTGGGCCACCCGTCGCGCCGGAGTCTTTCCACTTGATGAATTCCGCTGGTCTGGGAATCGCGTGTCTAGCCAGCGAAAGGGTTGGCCGCCGCGAATGTGAGGACTTTCTTTAGCGCTTCGGTGATCTGCGAGATCGATTCCGCTGCCTCAAGCAGAACTGGATGGTGCAACAAGATCGTCTGGTCAACGGCGTTCTGTGCATGCTCGAGCGTGCTTGCCTGGCGGCATCGGCGACTGCTTCGCCGGAGAAAACCACGGAAGCCGACGTCCATGGCAACCCCTTCCGCTTGCATCGCTGCCAGGAATTCCGCCCGCGACCAGTCGCCTGACCGCGTTCCGTCATATCTCCAAGCGACCTTGTAGTAGCTGGCGCGATCTCCTGCGGCAGGTAGCACCACCGGCGAGAGAGCCTCGAGATGGGCGGTTTCGTCCAGCAACTGTCGCACCCGCGTCTCGCGGATCGCGTTGCGTTCCGCCAGCCTCGCGGTTTGTGGTACCAGAATGGCCGCTTGCATTTCGCTGAGTGGAAAAGCATCATTGCCACGTTCGCAATAGATCTTGATTCGCTGAAACAGGTCTTCCTGGCGTGTGACCAGTGCTCCGCCCCGACCGGCCGTCAGTAACTTGCTGCCGCCAAAGCTGAGCACGCCAATGTCGCCCCAGGTTCCGGCGGGACGACCTTGCACGACAGCACCGGGAACCTGGCACGCATCCTCGACAACCCGGATGCCACGCTCGGCGGCAACCGCCGATAATGTCCGCATATCGGCGCTGCCACCGTGCAGATGAGAAACGACAATGGCACGCGTCAGCGGGCTGACGGCCTCAGCGATCGTTTGGGCATCGAGGCACCAATTGGTGGGGTCGATGTCGACCAACACCGGAACGGCGCCGACCGCTTCGATACAGCGGAAGTTCCCGGAAAAGTCGTAGCCCGCCAGGATCACTTCATCTCCCGTACCGATCTTGAGGCCACGCAAGGCGAGTTCGACGGCGATGGTACCACTGCTGCACGTCAAGGCATGCGGAACCTGGTGCAAATCCGCCAGCCGCCGCTCCAATTCTGTCACATGGGGTCCATGATAGCGTCCCCAGGAACCGTCCTGCGCCAGCTGTGCCATGGCGCGTTGGACGTCGTCATCGCGGGGGGGCCACGAGGGTGGTCCCAGCGGATTGACAGGCGGGCCGCCATGAATCGCCAGGGAGTTGGAAATCACCATTGTTGCAGTCCGGCGAGGCGTGTATTGTCCGCAGCCACTCTTCTTTGGCGGTCACTTCGTGTTTGGCCAGCGTCGTGCTTCATCCGAGTTCGCATTTCATTTCTTCAGTTTTTGCACCTTATCGCAACGTGGTACCCATCTTGGCATCCCGGTCCCTGGCGAAGCAGGAGGGAGCATTGGCGTCGGCGCGGAACTTTCAGCGTAGCCGGTTGATGCTCGTGGCCCTGCTCATGATAGGGTTGGTCGGCTGCGCGTCGACTGACTATATCACGATGCGTGAGGTTCCGCACAATCGCCTCGCCGGACGACTGAAGTTGTTCTCACTGGCGGGGCCTCGGCCCACGCCGCGAACCGAACGTTTGCTGCGGCGATTTGCCCTGGACGAAGAGAAGCCAACGGTGGTTCTGGCGGGGTTGAGCCGACAGATCGAAGAGGATCCCCAGCCGGAGAAGCTCTATTCATTCGCCGAACTTGCTTACATCGAAGGGCAGCGGGCGATCGCGAGGGGGCAATCCGTCGAGGCGCTGGAACATTTTGGCAAAGCGGTTTCGCACGCCTATTGGTACCTTTTTGACCCCAAGTTCGACCACTTTCGGAATCCGTACGACCCGCAGTTTCGCGAAGCGTGCGACGTCTACAACGGAGCTTTGGAATCCGCCCTGCGGATCGTCAAGGAGCAAGGTGACTTGCGGCCGGATCGCACCTATACGATCAAGACGGACGACCGAAATTTTTCGATCACCATCAACGTGATGGGGAATTGGCACGCGGACGACTTTGACCGGCTCGAGTTTGCTTCGGACTTCGAGATCGTCGGTCTGGCGAATCGGCATCAATCGTTTGGCTTGGGCGTGCCCTTGGTGGCGGTGCGTAAGTCGCACGAAGGTGAAAGTCCCGCAGAGAGCTATTACCCGCCTGGATTGAGCTTCGCGGCGACGGCGTTTCTGCGCGTCGCGACTCCGCCGCCCGGCCAGCATGCCGATGTGAACCCCAGCACAGAGTGTCACTGCGTATTGGAATTGCACGACCCGTTGATGGGCAAGGATATTTTTGTCGCCGATCGCCGCGTACCGCTGGAGACCGACCTCACGACGCCGTTGGCCTACTTTCTAGACAATCCTGACTTCGAGCAGCGCAAGGATGTGGCCACGATGGCCCTGTTGAATCCTGATCGAGCCCAATCGCTCAAGGGGCTCTTCATGGTCGAACCCTATGATCCACGGAAGATTCCCGTGGTCATGGTTCACGGTCTCTGGTCCAGCCCGTTGACCTGGATGGAAATGTTCAATGATCTCCGTGCCTTTCCAGAAATTCGAGACCAGTACCAGTTTTGGTTCTACCTCTATCCGACGGGCCAACCGTTTTGGATCAGCGCGGCGGAAATGCGCGAAGATCTCGAAGAGGTGCACGACACGTTGGATCCTGAACGTCAACGACCGACGCTCGATCAGATGGTGTTGGTTGGCCATAGCATGGGAGGGCTCGTTTCGAAGTTGCAGACCCTCGAGAGCGGCGATGACTTCTGGCAGCTGCTCAGCGACCAGCCGTTTGAAAATTTGCAAGCCGACCAGGAGCTGCGCTCGCGGCTGCAGCAGGTTGCATTTTTCGAGCCGAATCCGTCAATTCGTCGTGTCATTACGATTGCCACTCCACATCGAGGGAGCGAGTTTGCCAACGACTATACACGCTGGCTGGCGCGGAAGCTGATCTGGCTGCCGAGCCGGTTGGTTCGCGGGTCGAAGCAACTGCACCGCGATAATCCTGGCATGTTTCGAGAATCCGACCTGTTGACGATCAGTACGAGCATCGATTCACTCGCCCCCGAATCCCCCGTGCTGCCGACCATGCTCCGCGTGCCGCGCTCGCCGAGGACGACCTACCACAACATCGTGGGGTTAATTCCCAAGGAAGGGATCGTCGGGCGGATTGCGGCTGGCAGTGACGGCATCGTGGAATTCGAGAGTGCTCACCTCGACGATGTGGCGTCGGAGATCTCGGTCCCCGCAGACCATGTCAAGGTGCACCAGCACTCGCGGTCCATCCTGGAGGTCCGCCGGATCCTGCTAGAACACCAAGGTCAGGCACTGGCGGAAATGCGCGACCAGCAAACAGCCTTGCCGGCGTCGTATGGCCACACGCACTAGGCCGATCGCGTCAGGGTTGCCGCGAGCGACTTGTTGCCAGGTCGCTGCGAGTTTGGTCGCCGCGGTTGTCGTCGAGCTCGGTTGGCGATGAACTGGCGGACCGCCGTTGTAGAGGGGGCCATCCCGCCCGCTTCCGCCTCGATCTCACCATTGACGGGCCCTTCGTCAGTTGGGTCCTCCGCCGACGGCGGTCCCGGCAAATCGCCATCGACGGGCTCGTCGCTGGGAGATGTAGCGTCCTTCGCTCCATGCTCCGGCAACTCCCCACGGACGACCCGAATTTCTCGAGGGGCATCGATTCCGACCCGCACGGTGTTGCCGTTCACCCGCAGAATCGAGATCGTGATGTTATTGCCAATTCGGATTTGTTCTTCGAGTTTCCTGGTGAGGACAAGCATGGCACACTCCTTTGTGAACGAAAGAACTTTCGCAGAGATGAGAAGTGGCAGAATCATATGCACGCCGCGCGCCGAGTCTGGTCGGGAATGAAAAAAAGCGGACAAACCACTGGCATGAAAGTGCTTAGCTTCACCGGACGGGAAAGGCTAGCACTGGACAGTTGGTGTACAGATTTCAATCACCGTAGAAGTTTTACATGGCGTGCGCAAAAGGTGACCGGTCGCGTAAGGGGTGACGATGCGCGAGGGAGTAGGATGCCGAGAGTGCGATCCGCAGCGGGATTACGACTTATTATGTCGTTTGGCCAATTCATCGCGGAGCCGTGCCGCAAGTTCGTATTCCTCGGCAGCGACCGCCTTTTCGAGGCGTTCGTTCAACGTACGTCCCGATTCGTACTCGCTGCGGAGGGCCTTGCGAAATTCCCGCAGCCGCCGCACGAATTCGTCCTCGTCAAACTGTTCTTCCACATCGAATTCTTCGAACAGCGATCGCATTTGATCGAGACCCTTGCTGATCTCCGCGATGGCGGTATGAGGCTTGCTCGAATCCAGCAGCAAGAGGGCCGCTGCTTGAGTCCGGTGAAAGAGCACGAACGGACGTTGTTGTTCGAGCGAAAGCGTCCACTCCTCATCCGGCGAATGCTTGCGGCAGAAGTCCATGAGCGCCAGCGTGTGGTCCGCGTCGCGTACGGCGCTGGCGTACTCCTCCAGCCGCAACCAGCAAATCCGTCGCTGGTAGAATTGGATGAACTCGCGGTCGACCTCGCCGCACTGATCGTCATCGAGAACCATTTCGTCCCCGTACCGCCGCGCTTCTTCTACCAGGTAATCGTAAAAGGTCTCGAAACCGTCTGGATGCGTGCCGTCCGGTCGGCCTGTCTGCTCGAGCTGCAAGACGCCCATGTCGACCCGCATCTGCAGGACCTCGCGCCCGTCTGCGCAGGTGACACGCCGTACGCCAAGCGTATCCACCTCGTAGGGCCAGTTCTGCAGCAACTCGTCAAAACGGTGCGAATCGGTCATGTGCGGTCTACCACGAGACGAAATGAATGTCGCCAAAAAAACTGGACGATCAAGCAAAACAGCCATGTCCGGTGGAATTATAGCAATTAACGATCTGGCCTGGGAGCCGTTGGCGATTTCGGCCGCACACTCGCCACGATGTCGTCAAAAGGACCCCTTGCGAAGAACGGACTTCAGCGACCAATCGTCGCTGACGAGACGGGCAGGTCGGTCCAGGGGCAGCGGATCGCCGTGAGGCGGGGGCGACGCACAAACGCAGGCAGCGATCGCAACCGAAACCACCAGCGTACTACGACTTGCGGGAGACAGCATCGCGACTTGCGGGAGACAGCGTCGCGACAGTGCGGGACGACTCGCGCCGATATGTCACACGATGCGACGGCTAGCGACGCAGTTGAAAGTCGTAATTTCGCGTCGCCAGACGGTCGGCGGAACCTTCGTCGTCGCCGATGTAAAGCAGATCTTCGTCCGGCACCGCGGGATGCATGGCGGCCATGATGTGGCGGACGTCGTAGAGCAAGAATCCGCCTGCCGCCGCGACCCAGACCAGGGCAAGCTGTGCGATCCCGGCGAGCGGCACCGTCCAGGCGAGCGTCAGACCGTAGTCCCAGCCAAGTATCGAAGCGATCCAAAGCGTTCCGATGAACAGCACGTTCAGCAACACGGGTGCCGCCGCCGCCGCCGCGAACCGGCCAGTGGCGTTCAGGACACCA
>JAUIHJ010000133.1 GCA_030432015.1 bacterium | reverse complement strand
TACGCAGCCATATTATCGAGCGCCCCATATTTACATCGCCTTGCCGACGCGTTTCATGGCCAAGCGCGGCGCGGCCACCGATATTCTGCTGATGAGCACACGAGGCGGCGCACGCTTCGACCGCGAGTTTACGCAGTCATTCATTCGGCCTGGCATCGGCAGTACGGGTTGGGCGAACCGGGCGAACTACACCGCGATCGGCATCCATCCGACGAGCCCGACGGAGATGTCCATGTTTCTGACGGGCGGCCGCCGCTACACGTTGCGGATCGATGGGTTCGTGTCGGTTAATGCGCCACTGGCCACCGGTCAGCTTGTGACCAAGCCCATACAGTTCACCGGCCAGGAGCTCGAGATTAATTACTCGACGAGCGCTGCCGGAGAGATTCGGGTCGAACTACAGGACCCGAGCGGCACCGCGATCCCCGGCTTCTCGCTGGCGGATTGCGAACCGATCTATGGCGACCACATCGCCCGAGTGGTCAAGTGGAAAGGAGGTTCGGATGTCGGCGACCTGTCGGGGAAGGCGATCCGAATTTGCGTCGAAATGTCAGATGCGGATCTCTACGCCTTGAAGTTCAACGAATTGTAGACTGCGGCCAACTCATTTCAGCAGCGTTCGCAAGCCGTCCATCATGACACGCTCGACTTCCGGAGCGACGCGCGAGGCACGCGGACTCGTTTCATAGCCCCCCTGGCTATAAGCAATCTCGGTGCCGATGTAGCCCGGACCATAATCGCCGTAGGCCGCCATGCAGACCTCGTCGTCCGGTCGCATCGCGGCGGCTGCCAGTTGGAATTCGACAAATAGCTCGCCAGGCATGTGCAGCAGGTAGGTTGAGCCCAGTTTCAAACAGGTCAAGTCGATCTTCTCGCCTGCGACGCAACGACGCAGCCAAGCCAAGTGCGAAGCTGCCGAAAGCCGGCTGGTTGGATCGGCGGCCGGATTCTCCAGAATTGCCAGGAGCGAGGCTTCATTCAGGTGCTCGCCCGGCGGGAGCGCAACTGGTTGCACGCGCCATTGGACGTCGTCGGCCGTGATTGCGAAACGTTCGATTCCCTGCCAGGCAGCCTGCATGCCTGCTTCCATTCGTTTGGCCAGGACAGGTCTGCGTCCCGCGGAACCATCATTGTATTTGCCCGCGGCGACATTCCCGCCCGCCCCGCTAAAGTGGATGTGCAGTGCGCCGCCCAAGGCCTGTTGGCGCGCGTTCCGTGCCAACCCGACAAATTCGCAGGTGACATCCCCTTGGCCGTAGTAGCTTTGCGGGTGGGTGGCGTAGTAGGTCAAGACGGCAATCACCGTCTCGCCGTTGAACATGCCGACCGTTCTGACAAGCGGGTCGATGACACCTTCCGGGGCCGCGATTGCGTCGGCGTTGGACGACTTACTCCAACGCATCAGCTTGACACGACCGTCATCCCCCAGCAATCGCCGATTGGATGCGACCTGCTCGACTTTGGCATGACCAACTCCGAGGTGGGTCAGTGGCTGACTATTTGTAACCGCCGCGCGGACGCTGTCAGCCGTGCGGGCAATCGTTTTGCGAAGGTGGGCGTCGTCAAAATGCCTGGCGGCCGCATGGTGCGCGGCGAGTAGATCGCTGGCGGTAAAGTCGCATCGGGGCGTGTCGTGTTGGTGGAGCGAATGCACCGCGACGCGATCCGGCGTCGTGCCTGCAGCGTCGGCCAGGGCGGCTCGCCAGGCAGCATTGCCGCCGTTTCCGATCCCGATGTAATCGACCGCGCACAATACGATGGGGCGGTCGGCGCCGAGCAGTACGATGCCCCGTGCACTGAGCGGGTCGACGATCTTGCGAGTTGGCGCATAGGCCACCGGGCTGCCGATCGGTGGTGATACGTCAACATCAAAGACTGCAACACGGAGTTCGGCGGAGAGATCCCCGCACGCGCTGGCCAAGCAAAACATGCCGATGGCCAAGGCGGTGGTTATGATCGCCCGCGGCCTCGCCAGATTGCACCGCATGCCGCGCGCGGGACGGAACGGGGGTACTTGGTCACCAGGGAAGCTGGTCATGCTGGCTGGCCTCAAAGGGAGATGCCGAGATCGATTCGGCTGAATGCTAGTTGGCAACACTCACCGTCATGGGGATGGAGGTGTAGGTTGCTTTCATGACAAAGTTAAGCGAGATATGGGCCATGATGCAAATCTGCTGGGACTCGACCGGCGACGCATCCTTTGCCGCGGTCAGGGTGATATGCCCCTCGGTCGTTGTCCCGGTAAGCAGGGTCTTGCTGTTTTTCTTGTCCAGCGTGACGCCCGGCGGCAAGGGGTTGCCGTATACGCTGTTAAGATGGTTGTAGGTCACATCTAACGAAACGTTTTTGTCAAAGCCTTCGGCCCGCTCGATCGTGACCGCGATCCGTTTTGATTCACCCGGCTTCAGGGCGATGCTGGTGGTATCGATCTGGACGGCCTGCAGATCCCCTGGCCTGCCAACGGCCACGGTATGCATATCGACCGGCCAGTGCCCCCGTCCTCCGCCGGGCTGGTAGGTTTCCTGATAGGGCTGGGCGGTCGCGGGCGGGATCCCGGCAGCTGCATCCGTCGCGATGCCGCGAATGGTCACGTTGGCAGCCAGCGGCGTGGCATCGGCCGCGGTCTCCAGCACGATACAGCCGTCCTGTCCTTTGCCCGCCAGGATCTTCCCGCAGGTGGCCTTGACGGTTTCAGGCAGGCCATCGATTGCCAATTGGATTTCGCCGTCAAATCCGTTCTTGCGGACGGTCCGGACAAAAATCACGCCGTTGGTGCCCGGGGTAAGCTGCGTTTTGTCGGTATCCACGTACAGCTCGAAATATGGTTCGGCTCGCTCGGCCTGGAGGTAATAAACGAATCCCGGCCCGCCACGCAGATGCAAGTCGCGAATTTCGACGGTGTACACTCCATCAACCGGGGCGGCCCAATTCTCAATCCAGGAATCGGAGAAGGCGCGTTTTCCCAGCTTCAGGTCGTCGTTCAGTGCCAGTTGTTTGCCGGTCGCATCGAGGATCCGCAGGTGCGAATCCAGCCCGGACTGCTGTCGCCGGGCGATCACTTCAAACGAATAACGCTCGCCTTTCAGCGCAGCGAAGTTGTAGCAGTCCGCATCATTCGCCGCGTCAATTCGTCCGCTTATGCCGGTCGGCAGGGCGACCATCTGACCGGTTGTGGGCGTGTTGTTTTCGTCCGGTCGCTCGATGAAGACTGGCAGTTCGCTGACGACCAGCGGCGCGGGATTGGTCAGCTGGCTTCCCAATGGCAACCCGCGCCACTGCGTTCCGGATCGCTCATTGGTGGAGACATTCAAGAAGCCACGGGGCTCGGAACCGAGCCGATGTCCGACAAACTGCAACTGGGCTGCCTGTCCTCTGGCAAGGCCGAGCGGAAATACGTTGGTCACAAACGGTTCTGCGGAAACTTCAATGCTGTATTCCCAATACTGGTTTCCCTGGTAACGCGCGTCGCGGATCTCGAGGAAATAGTCGCCCGCTTGCTCGAACCGATAGTGCACCAGCGGGTCGCCATAGAAAAAATTGTCGGATGCGGCCAGCGTCGAACCGTTGGCGTGTCGAAGGGTCAGAATCGGGTCAACATGTTGCTGTAGATCATGGATGCGGTCTTGCAGACGTTGGGAACGGACATGAAACGAATATGCCTGTCCCGCCGTCACGGAGAACTTGAACACGTCGACATCTTCGGCGCGTTCGATCGCGCCACAGATTGTCTGCGGCAATGTCACGGTCTGAGCTTTATCGGCGGCGTTGTTGTCGCCTGTTTCCATGAAGACGGGTGCATCCGCAATCACCAGTTGGCCGAGCGTGCTGACGCCGTTGGGGGTCACAATCCGGTAGTCGCGGACACCCGGTAGCGCGTCCGCCGCCACGTCAAAGCGAACCTTCATCTCCTGCAGCTTCGGTTCCTCTCCCGCTTTGACTTCGGGATGGAGTATTTCTCCCGAAACCCCGTCGCCCGAAACCAGAAGCTGGTAGGCGCCGAACATCGAATAACGAGACTTGACGGTGTGCTCGGACGCGTGTCCGCGTTGCGCCGCGACCGGTTTGAGGCTCATCAGCATCGGGTAGCCGGTTTGGGCAACGGCGCGCGACGCCGTCCCGGCCGCCAAGGCCATGCTCGCTATGGACGCGATGGCGATGACTCGCCCTGACGCATTCGATCGTTTCGGATACATGGCAGGCTCACTCGGCGGGAAGGTCGGGGGATGCGTTCGATTGTGCGTTCGATTGTGCGTGATTCGACGGCGTGGCCAACCAGGTCAGTGGACAAACATGAATTGCTTGGAATTGACCAAGGCCCACAGCAGGTCCTGATAGAATTCCTGTGGACTGGGTGCCGCGGCGAGCAGCGGCTGCAGTTGTTCGATCTCGGCTGCGGACGCCGGGCGGCACAGCGCCGTCAAGTAGATGTTCGAAATGACCTCCGGGGCGGGCCGCTCGTCCTGCAGCAGCTTGGCGATGAAGCCATCTTTGTGCGCGATCTTCTGAGTGATGACTTCGCCGTTAAGGCCGTGAAGTGCCTGACCAAGACTCTCATCGGGGGAACGTTCGCATTCACACACGCTGGCCCGGCGCGGCTTGGCGAAGGTCGTGAGAAAATAATTCGGGTATTCTGCGTCCGGCAACTCGATGGCCCGCGTACCCAGCGGCAGGTTCTTGAATTTCGTTTGCACGCCCGTCACTTGGTCGATACTGTCCAGGAGCGGTTCGGCCGCGAGTCGCTTTACTTGGAAATGGCTATAGAAGCGATCGTCGGTGGCATTGGCCGCTGATGGCTGGGAATCGAGTTGATACAGTCGCGAAACCATAATGGTGCGGATGAGCTGTTTCAGGTCGAATTTGTTGGCGATCAAGTCGGTCGCCAAAGCGTCCATCAGCGCGACGTTGCTGGGTGGATTGGTCGAACGGAGGTCGTCAACTGGCTCGACCAAACCTCGCCCCAACAGGGCATCAACGTACCGATTGACGACCGCGTTGGCGAAACCCTTGTTATCGCTGGACGTCAGCCACTCGGCCAACGCGATCCGGCGATCCAGAGGATGGTCGACCGGTTCGGCGTCCAGTGGCGTGGGGAGCATGTTCTGGCGCGTACGCGGATTGCGGACCTCACCAGATGGCTTGACCATGACCACTTGCTCGCGCCCGAAGAGCCCAAATTCCTCGCTGTTCTTCGTGCCGACACGCGCAAAGAAGGCGGCGAACCCGTAGTAGTCATCTTCGCTGTATTTTTCGAACGGATGGTGATGGCATTTCGCACATTCTAGTCGGACTCCCAGGAATAGCTGCGAAGTCGACTCCGTCAGGTCGGTCGAATTCTGATTGATGCGAAAGTAGTTCGCCGGGCCATTGGAATAAATCGAACCGGTGCCGGTGACCAGATGACGTACGAACGCATCAAACGGCATGTTCTCCCGAAAGGCTTGCCGGATCCAGTTGTGCAAGGCCCACATCCCTTGCTCGCCCAGCTTGGTGCTGGTGTTGCGGATCAGGTCCGACCATTTCAGCGTCCAGTATGCGGTGTAGCGGTCGTTGTAGATGTCGAGGTTGGGATCGCCCGTCAGGCCCAGCAGCTGATCGATCAGGCGCTCGCGTTTGTTCGGTTCGGTCGCCGCAATAAACTGCTGGCATTCTTCGGCTGTCGGTAGTGATCCGGTGGCATCAAGAAACGCACGACGGACAAACGTCGCGTCGTCACATATGCCAACCGGCTCAATTCCCAACTCACGAAACTTGTCGGCCGCCAACTCATCCACAAAGTTATTGTTGTTCCAGCCAGCCATTTGGACGGATTCTGAAAAGGGCACGACGAACGTGGCGATTTGGGCAAGTCCCTCGAAGCGGACCATGACGTTTCCTTGACCTCGTCCTACGGTGGTCGCCAAACCATCGTCGGTGACTGCCACAACACCGTCATCCGACGAATCGAATTTGCACAGTGTTGTGACGTCTGCCGTGGTCCCGTCGTCGTACGACACGACAACGCGAAGTTGTTGTGTACTGCTTTCGGTGGCCACGCGGCTGGGTGGATGCACGCTAAGCTGTGTTGCGACAGGGGCATCTTTGACCATCCCGGGGGCACCCTGGTTGAGCCAGGCGACGAGCAGTTGATGGTCGCGTGAACCTGCCCGCAATCGCAGGCCGCCGCCGTGCGGCACTTGCATGGTCGGTTTCTGAAGAAACAGGCTGTGGGCAGGTTCGAGAAAATTCACCCGGCGCTGCAGGCGGTCGCGGGTGATGGCCTTGTGGTCGCTGGTCGGATCGAAGCCGAAGACGGAGAGTTTCAGGCCACCCTTGCCATGTTGGGCCGCGTGACACGCGCCCATGTTGCAGCCCGCCTTCGAAAGGACAGGCCGAACCTGGGTCGAGAAATCAATTGGCTTGGGGTTGGTGATGCCCGTCACGCGAACGGGGACTGCCTGAGTCATCTCGCCGGCAGTTACAAGCAGGTTGGCCTCGCCGTCGGCCACGGGGGCGACCACGCCGTGCTGGTCCACTTGAAAGATGTTGGCATCCGACGATGCATACGACGCAGACATTGTCAGATCGGCGGCACGGGCTGCGGCCACGCCGTCCACCTCTGCGGAAACCAGAACCTGGGTCCGCGCGAAAGGACCCTGCAACGCGACTTCGTGCGGGTGGACCGTCAGAGTCGCTGCCAGCGCCGAACAGGTTGGGATGGCCCCGGCGAGGCACAACATGACGGACAAGATGCTGATCTGGTGGTGACCTAATAAGCTTCCAGTTCGCTCGATCACAAGGCGCCTCCGGCGGGCTAGCAGGCGGGAAAGTTGGGCGGGTAAGTGCTGGCGGGAACGCGCCGACGCCCTCGTGACGCGAATCAGTGCAAGGCATTCGCATCGCAGGAGCAACCACTCCGGAGGACCGGATCAGCACGCCCCCCAAGTATGACGAATGGGATTCCCGGATGCCAGAGGAACCTGCTTATTCCGGCGGCCGTTGCGATCATGGCACGGGCTGCCGGAGTACTTTGGTGTGGCTCAGTCGAACACCGGCGCAACACCGCTGGTCTCGCGCAGCGGGACGCCGCATCAGGAATCGGAACGATAACCCGCTCCGGCTGATTGGCTACGGGGCTCAAGATTCGCGTTGTAATGGCCAGATGAATAGATAAGATAAACGTGCCGGAGCCGGCCCCAAGCCAGCGCCCGCCCTGCCCCGCTAAAACGACTCCCACCTTCCGAACGCTCGAATGAGTCCTGCCATGTTACGTTTCACTAGTGGAAGTTCACGCAGTTGCGATGGTATTTCTCGCCGCAGTTTTCTAGAGGTCGGCGCGCTTGCCGGTCTAGGGGTCGCACTGCCGACACTGCTGGCCAGTCGCCAGTCAGCTTTGGCCAATGCGACTTCGGCCAACGGGAACACCCAAGATGTTAATTGCATCTTGATCTGGACGCGCGGTGGAACCAGTCATCACGATACGTTTGATCCCAAGCCGGAGGCACCGGTCTCGGTGCGTGGCGAATTCAATGTGATTGATACCGCGATTCCTGGCATCAAGTTCACCGAGATTTGTCCCAACATGGCCAAGGAGGCGCAGCGGTTCGCGCTGTTGCGCGGCTGGAACCCTCGCAATGGCAGCCACGGCACCGCCGACCAATGGGTGATGTCAGGCCGGCGATTCAATCAATCGGTTGGCTACCCAACGTACGGTTCGGTCGCCAGCTACTATCATGGTTTCAAGACATCGATGCCGCCGTTCATTCAACTCGGCACGAACGTTGATCGCCGATTTGGTGGCGGCACGGCAGGAATCCTGGGTCAGGAGTTTAATCCGTTCGAGATTGACGCCGACCCCAGCCAGAAAAAGTTTACCGTGCGCGATATCACGCCGCCCGGTGGGATCAACATGGAGCGGGTCGGCCGGCGGCGCAAGATGCTGGCCGTGGTCGACCAGTTACAGCGCCAGGCGGATCTGCAGCCTGCTGCCTTTCGTGCGGTCGATGAACATTATGAAACCGCCCTGAATATGATCACGGCTCCGGAGACCAAGCAGGCGTTTGAAATCGAGCAAGAAGACGAAAAGTTGCGCGACGCATACGGACGTCATCGGTTTGGTCAGAGTTGCCTGATGGCACGGCGGTTGATCGAGTCCGGTGTTCGTTTTGTGACCGTCACCGACGGCGGTTGGGACACGCATTCGAACAATTTTAAATCGCTCAAGGCGACGCGTATCCCACCGGTCGATCAGGCCCTGCCGCAATTGCTGATTGACCTGGAACAGCGCGGCATGCTGGACACCACGCTGGTCTGCTGGCTGACTGATTTTGGCCGCACACCCAATGTGAATTCAGCCAGTGGCCGCGACCATTGGGCCACGTCCGGGTTTGCGATCATGGCTGGTGCCGGGGTCCCCGCAGGCACGGTGCTTGGCGCCACGGATGATCAAGGTGGTGTCGTCGTGCAGGACGAATATTGGAGCGACGACATTGCGACGACGATCTATACCAAGCTGGGGATCCCCCACGACCTGATCGCCCGCGCTCCCGATGGTCGGCCGATTCGGTTGATTGAAGGAAAGCCGATTCGCGAATGGATGTAGCCAGGGGACGGCGTGAACACGTTTTGCTCGATGGGGCTGCCTTTGCCAGGTGGCGGACAGCGCGGCTTTACACTTCGGCTTTACATATGAGAGCCAGCTGGCCGCTACCGGGTTACCTCGGATGCTATTCCTGACTCGTGCCTTTTGAAGTTGCCCCTTTGCTCGTGCCGCTGGCATGTCAGTTGGCATCCCAGGCGATGGCCAGCCGCCGCTGCGCGGCTCATTAGCGCAACACCAAAACTCACGCGTTGGCTTGCCTTTTTTCCTTGAACGGCCGCCCTATTCCTCGCCCGAGTCGTTGGCCGAACTACCACCGGTCAGATTCCGAGCCTTTCCTGTAATTGGTGTCAAGGTGATCCGTTCGAAGCGATATCGGCAGTCGTACGCGCCAATCAACATCGCGTTCTTCCTGGGTGTCCGCCAGTAATCTGAGAGACTTAGCTGCTCTGGCTTGCCCTGCCAGTGGATGACTTCCCGGCCATCGCAGGTGACCGTGACGGAGTCCTGGCGGACCGTCGTGACGATGGTGGACGGCCGGCCCTGGGTCAGGAGATTGGCGGAGAGCGTGGTGTGGTTTCCCACGTTCATTCCGTCGACATTCTCAATTGCGGTACGGGCCAATTGGTCGGGCGCGGTGGCGTAATTGACCAATACCACGAAGCGTCGGCCACCCAAACGTTGGCCGAGGATCAACCCGTTGGGGGCGTCGAGTGGGCGCACGGTATATGTCATTTGGTATTCGGCAGGCGGCTCAAAAGGTAACTCGAGCCGAGCCCCAAACTGCTTGTTCGACTCGATGGCACTGCCGTCCCGTTTCCAGGTCCCGTTGATCGTCTGGCGGTCAACGTCAACCAATTCCAGCAGGTCGATCGTTTCCTCCCAGCGTGGCGGATGACGCGAGCTTACCGGGTGACCCACGGAGTCGCGCGGCAGCGGCAATGCGTTGGGCGCGGTGCGCACCTGAAAATAACCCCACAACTCGACCTCTTGCCCATCGTCGAGCGTGGCATCGACGCGGTAGCTGACCGGGGTTGTCCGATCGAACGTGGACAAGGGCACGCGCTGCGGCGGCGCGCCGGAGGCGACTTTTGGCGCGTCGATCCAAGGTCCCAGTAACTCCGTCTGAAATCGGACACGTGCCGACCGGAGTTGGGCAGCGGCGGGCCACGTCAAATTTAACTCGACGGACTCGTTGGGCTCGGGAACGAGTGGATCTGGTAAGGCAGTGAATGTTGAGAACAGATCATCGCGCGTGATCGGCTCTGGCGGCGGCGTCCAGCCGAGGTGCACCTTCTGGTCGTCGTCGAGCCATGACTCGTTGATCCAGCCGCGATACTGGCCAAGACTCATGACCGATCCGTTGCCCTGTTGCGGATGGGGGAGCCCTACAGTGTGGCCGACGCCTTCGTGGTAGACAACGCAGTCTGTACCGCTGTAAGGGACGCGCCACCCATCGGCGCTGACGAGTCCCCAGCCTACGCCGCGATCGGCGAGATAGGTTGCCCGTGCACCGCCCGAGGCGGCACCAGGGAAATGGCGGTCGTTAATCAACTGCCCTTCGAACTCAAGTCCCTGCTCCGCCGGCCTCAGGCGATAAAAATCTTCCAGCTCACGCCAGTTCATGTCGCTCAGAACCAGCAGGATCGGAAATGCCTTGCGCGGGCCACGGGCGAAGCCGAGTCGTGCGTCGACTTCGCGAAGGGTTTGAAAAAACGTGTGGTTACCATCGCCTGCCCGCAGTTGTTGCGTCGAGCGGCTGGAACGGAAAGGTTCGTCGTGAATCTTGGTCGTCAGGGTCGACTGCCCCTGATATTCCCGTTGGTGGAACTGCTCGATGCGGCGACTGAAGTAGGAGACACGATCCCGCCAATCCGGGAGCGGGGAGCCGTTGCTGGGGACAAAGTAGACGACCGTCACCTCGATCTGTTCAATGCTATGGCGACCGTCCCATGTCCTGGGAGGCTGCGCCGCGACAGCGGCCGAAGCAAGTAACGCAAGGTGAAGACAAAGGATGAGCGTAGGTTGCATTGTGGGAACTCGGCAATCGCAGGTGGGGCAGGAAGGAAGTAAGGAGAACGAGAGGGTCAACGTTGGCCCCGGAGTTGCTGAAACTGCTAATGATCACCCATCCAGGGTTGCGTGGTGTGCGTTTTGTCTCTGCCACGCGGCGAAACGAAGTCACATCGAGCGAGTGGTTTCCGACGGGGGCGATTTTTCCGATTCTAACGAATATTTGCTCGTGAAGGTGTTCGATTTCTGCCGATCACCATCCATGACACGATTCAATTTCGAACCATCGGCCCGCACTTGTCGAGGCCGTTGCAGATATTCTGTCGCGGAGAAGTGACGATGAAAAAGGTGTTTGCATTTACCCTGCTTTGTGGTGTGTGTGTGGGCTGTCAGTCGGGTGGGCAAGGCTGGCCCGGTTCGGCGCTCTCGTCGAAGCCGCCGGTTTCTGGTGGTGCTGCTGACACGACCTTGGCGTCAAGCGGCGGTGGAACGGCCCCCGCGACCGCCAGCAGTGGGACTTCGAATGCTGTTGCGGCCGCGAATGCGGGCAATGCGAATGCTGCAGGGGCCGACGGAGTCGAGGCAACTCCGATCAGCACCATGGGGAAAATCTGGCGCGCGATCGCATTTCAGCAGCCCGCGGAGGAGACGCCGGCACCCGTTTCGCCCGAAGTGGCTCGCTTCAACAATTTTGTCGGAGCGATTACGACTCAGACCAGCCAACTGAACATCAACGATCCTCCCCAAATCACGCGACAAAAGGCACAAGCCATCCTCACAACATTGAACGACTGGGATAGCATCTTGGCTGCCGGCCGTTCAGTTGGCGTGATTAATGACGCGACCGCGGAACTGGTCACATCGGGTGTACAGCGGCTCAAGGCTGAGACGCAGAAGCTGGTACAGTATGCTCCTCATCCGCAAACGATTGACGCTGTCAAACAGCTCGGTACCAATCTGGGTGCGGCGTATTCGAGCATCCAAGGGATCTTGGCCCAAGGGTCAACGGTTTCCCAGGCCTTGCTGGGTGGCAGCCCTCAATAGTCTGGTCGGAGCCGATGGAGTCAGCACAGGTTGGCGGGCACGTTCGTGCAGTCACCCATCGCGCAGTCACCCAATTGAACTGCAGGCTTCGAGGCTGTCGTGGTTTGATTGCGCGGCACGTGACCACGAGCACCACGAAGGGCGCAACGACCACCGAATTCGTGCGCGCCTTAGCGCCGAGAATTTTCGTGTGACACGAAAAGGCCGACCGTTTGTCATGCGAAGTGTGCCGTGCGTGCACCCTCGGATGGAGGGGCGCTGAGCAACTTGCCAATCGCGACATGCGTGTTGGTTGGCATTACAATCGGCCGGGCACCACACCTGGCCCGCGAAAGAAAGTCCATCAATCGGGTGGGTGTTTGTTTCGCCCCGCTGGCGACAGTCCCCGCGTGTCGATTTCATTGCCGGCGCGGATGCCGATTCTCCTGCCGACAAATTCCTCGTCACACTTTTCGGCGGCCGGTATAATCCACCATCATGGGCGCGGGCATTCGCCCTCGTCCTCGCTCATCACAGCGTGGCCGGTGCCCGGTACGGTATCGCGCGCAGCACGGAATCCCGAGTCGCTCGGTGCAGGAGAAGAACTGATGAAGACAGTCATCACACTGGTTTTTGGTTTCGCCTTACTCGCGTTTTGCAGCGAGTCGTTCGCGCAATGTCCATCAGCGGGTGGTGGCGGAGCGTCGGGCGGTGGCCAAGGTTTCGCCTCGTCGCAGCGTGGCGGATCCCAAGGCGGGTCGCAGGGGCAGTTGTTGATCGGGCCAGGATCTTATTTCAATGACGTGATGGTTCAAAATTTCCAGCGTCAGCAACTGCAACGCCAGCAGGCAGCGATTGCGGCGGTCAAACTCGCCAAAAAGAACTATCGCAAGAGCAAGCAGTTGGATACTCGGCGTGCCCAGCGCGAAGAGGAACTGGCGCGGCGTGAAGCGAAGAAGCGATCTTCCACGCTGCAACGTAACCTTTACGGAACCAATCAAGTCCAATTGGCTAGCAGGCTTCGGTAGGTCGGCGCGGCGTTCGCGTGCGGACGACCAGCCGGCCGATGCATCGCGGTGGATCGACCCGCTCACCGCGCCGAAACATAGCGTCCCGGCGGTTTCGTGTCGAAGTTCTCCAGCGGTATTCCGTCGCGTACGATTGGAATTCCATTGACGACCACGTCGCTGATCCCGGTGGTCGCCTGGTGTGGGTCATCGAATGTCGCGTGGTCCTGCATTTGCGCTGGGTCAAAAACAACGACATCAGCAAACGCGCCGATCGCGAGCACTCCACGGTCGCGGAGTTGGAACCGTTGCGCCGCGAAACCGCTCAACTTGTGAACGGCCGTTTCCAGTGAATACAGTTGCAGGTCACGCACAAACGGTCCCAGGATACGCCCGACCGACCCGTACACTCGGGGGTGCACGACGCTGTCGGGAAAGTAAATCCCGTCCGTGCCGATCATGGCCAGGTCATGGCTCAGCATCGGATGCACCAGGCGATCGTCACCTTCGTCCATGACACAGAGCACGGCAAGGGATTCTTCCACCAGCAGATTCAGAAGCGCGTCGGCGGCTTCCTGGCCCGATTCTTCAACGAATTGGGCCAGCGTCTTGCCGATATGCCGGGCGTTCGCCCGACCGGGAACCCACGCCAGCCGGATATGATTGAGATCCAAGCGGTAAGCCAGGAGGCCTTGCCTGAAGCGTTCACGA
>JAUIHJ010000132.1 GCA_030432015.1 bacterium | reverse complement strand
GGCATCGACGCGACCTCCACGTGGCTGACGTGGGCGATCACCTGGTCCACGAAACCGCCTTGATCGACAGTCTCAACCCGCATCGTGGTGACGGGTTCCAGCGTGGTGTAATTCTGGTTTTGCATCACCGTCTCGGTGACGGGTCGCTGGACGAGGCGTCGCCGGACCTGAGTCTGGGTTTCCCAGATCGGCTTCAGTACCTTGTAGCGTTGTGTCTGCGTGCTGGTCTCGGTGACAGGCTTGGCGACCGTCACGCGCCGATTGCGCGTCTCGGTTTCCCAAACCGGCTTTTGGGTCGTTACCTGCTTCTCCTCCAAAAGCGTTTCGTATTCCAAGCGATACGCCGAAACCGACTCGGGTTCGTAAACAGTTCGATACACCGTCTGATAAGCCGGGTAGACGACCTGCGCCGTAGCGGGGGCGACGGTAACAGAGACGGAGGTCAGCACTGCGGCAACAGCAAGCAGAAATCGCATCGAAAGGTTCATCTGAATCTCACTTCAGCGTTAAAGAACGACAACATTTGATTTGCCTCGTACCGGCGCGACCCGAGTGCGAACAAACCATCAACCCGATACACTCGATCTTGGCGAAGAACCGGTTCAGTCGCAAATGGAAAAACCGGACCTCATCGGCTTTCCATTCGTCAACAGCAATCGCAGCAACGTTTTACGATTTTCTAAATTGTTTGAAGATTTTTCTCGCGAGTGCCGAGGTCTGGTTTCGCGCGAAATCGTAAGTCGTTCGTTTACTGCGTGTTGTGACAGAATCTTTCCTAACCGTTACAACCGGAATTCGATTATGAGCAAATCTAATGCCATCCAGTATTGAAAAGTGATCAAGACCGCTGCGAGCGCGGCGAATGAATCTCGAACCTTGGAGTCAGGACCAGCAACGAAAGCAAAACCGAACGAGAGAATTCACCGTGTGAACGACCGCCTGATCCTGTACCGGTGATGTTTGTTATTTCGCCGCCTCGCCAGCGCGGATATTTAGTAGGGCCTCTTTGGCGTTGATTTGAATTCCCCGCCGCACGCGAGCATGGAATTTCGGCAACTCGGAATCGATCACCGTTTGCAGGGCGGCCGTAAGCTCGGCCGCATCTTGATCTGGATTGGCCGCCACCAATTGTCGCGCGCCTTCAATCCCATTCTTCATCACCGACAGCCGCTTCGAGGCTTTGGCGGACTCCGTCGGCTCGTCTTCCGCCGACACTTCGTTGGCGGGGTCGAGCATCTCCAGGAGCACGGCGGTCGAGCGGGCGTCCCCGTGCCGTGCCAGCCCCAAGGCAGCGTTATAGCGCGCGTTGGTATGCGCGTCGTTGAGCATCAGGGCCAAACGATCGAGGGCGGCAGGGTCCCCCATCACGCCCAACACAAATGCTGCGTTCGAACGTAGTTCGTCGCGAAGCTGCTTGTCGCTGCCGTCGTCGGACCGCTCGCGGGAAATCTCCAGCACGGTTTCCAGAACTTCCTCCCGATGAAGGAATTCGCCGGCGCGTTGTTCGGAAAAGACGGCCAAGGCCTGCAAGGCTGCGCGGCGCACGTCGATTTCCGCCGGGTCACGCTCGGTTGTTGCCGCGGTGACCAGGACAGGGATGACTTCGGTCACGCGAAACTCGCCCAGCGCACGGCACAGGAACATCCGCAATTTGACAGCTGGCTCTTCAGTGCTCCCGGAATCGATTTGGGCCTGCAGCACGGCAGACAGGTCGGATGCCATTTCGACATCATCTTTAAGCTCGTCATATGCCGGATTACGCAGCACATCGGCCAACGTCAGGGCCCGTTGCCAACTGACATCATTCAGCTTCTTGAGGTCTCGTACCATATCCTGCGGATTGCTGCCCATGTGCGCGAGCCAGCTGAACATCAACCACACCATCACGATGATGCTGACAATGACCAGTGGAATCACGAATAGCTGCAGAATGAAGGTTGCCGATGGCGGCTGCACCGGGGGCAGCGTGATCGGTCCGTCGGCGGCTGGATTCAAGGGAGGCTTCTGACCCTTGTCTTGAGGCGAGCCTGAAATCTGCGGTGCTTCCGGGTTGTCGGGAGACTCGCTCATGGATGATTTGACAATCTGAAGTCGAGCGATCTGGCCGGGGACGCTTGCCGCGAGGACAAGCACCACTGGTGACCGTCTCGGTCAAGAGGACTGGGGCAGGAAGTGGCGACTGTACCAGTGTAGAATTGCACGTAGGTGCGTCAACCGGCGATCATTTTGTCGCACCAGAATGGGTAGCCCGTCTGATTGGCGAGCAAACTGGCTGGTAAACTGGCCACCGTCACCGAGGAATCGATCTCGGAGTTTGCGGACGGGACGGGTAAAATGATCAGCCGGTCGTGATCGGCGGGCTGCGAAGCGACCACCAGAATGGCCAGGAACGCCGGGAGGCGGATCGTGAAGCGAACCCAAGTGACATCGGATTCCAACTGATTGACGGCCGCTAGATGGCCGAGTGCAATTCGGCGACAATCCGGGACCGGCTCGTTTTTCGCCGCCCATGCGAATCAACTGCGGAAAGACTGCCTGTCGGCGAACAAGGTGCCAGTCCCGCTGACGCGGTTTGCGCCGCAGAATCGCGCTCGGTCATTTAGAGAATGATGCGTCTGGTGTTTTTCCTGATCCAGGACTTGTCCGGGATCGCGGCGCCCCACGGCCTGACGACCGAAGCGATCGACAATTTGCTCGGATGTTCCTTCGCCTATGCCCGCATCACATGATCGAACCGCTGCGGATGTCGTTATTCTCGGGTCGGGATTTGCCGGTTGCATGCTGGCGATGATCTTGCAGCGGCAAGGCCGGAATGTCCTGGTGATCGACAAAGGGACCCACCCCCGACTGGCCATCGGTGAATCGTCAACGCCGACCGCTAACATGGTGCTCGCTTCATTGGCCAGGCGGTATGACCTTCCCCGCCTGGCGCCGTTGGCCCGGTACGGAACCTGGAAGACGGCCTACCCGCACCTCGCCTGCGGACTAAAACGTGGCTTCAGCTATTTTAAGCAGGTGCCCCAGACACGGTTTGCAGCACGCGATAACCACGCCAACGCGCTGCTGGTGACTGCCAATCGCAGCGATCAGGTCAGCGACACGCAGTGGTTTCGTTCCGACGTGGATGCATTTCTGGCGGCCGAGGTGCAATCCAACGGCAGTCGGCTATGGGAAGGGGTAACCATCGATCGCATCCGGCGACAAGGCATTCCGGGACAAGACAGGCCAGTTTGGCGTCTGACGGGTCGGCGTGACGGCCATTCGATCGAGGTCACCGCCACGTTTGTGGTCGATGCCACGGGGGCTGCCGGGATCATGCCGCAAACGTTGGGCATCGGGCGCAAGGACGACATGTGCCGCACCAACTCGCGGGCCCTGTTCGGACATTTTCGTGACGTCGATTCCTGGCACGAAGTCCTCGTGGCGCGAGGTTGCCAGACCGCCAGCCACCCCTTTCCCTGTGACCATGCCGCGCAGCACCAGATGCTCGACGAAGGATGGATGTGGTTGCTACGTTTTGAAAATGGCGTGACCAGCGCCGGCCTGGTGATGGATGCCAATCGGTCGCGCTTGGATCCAAGAAATGCTCCCGAGTTGCAGTGGCAGCAGACGTTGGCCCGGTATCCGGACCTGGACGATCTGTTTCGCCACGCCACACTTGTTGACCCGCCTGCCTCGTTGGTGCGTACCGCGCGGTTGCAGCGGCGTTGGCGACAGATCGTCGGTGAGGACTGGGCAGCATTACCCCACACGGCCGGGTTCATCGACCCGTTGCATAGCACCGGGATCGCGCATTCGCTGTGCGGCGTCGAACGTCTGGCCACGGTCTTGGAACATCACTGGCAGAGGCCCAGCCTGCCGACCTCCTTGGAGTCGTACCAACAGACTGTGCAGAACGAGCTGGACTTCGTCGACCAGCTTGTTTCCGCGTGCTACGTTGGCCTCAACAGGTTCCCGCTACTCATTGCGTGCTCGATGCTCTATTTTGCCGCCGCCACGACGTACGAAGAACGACGCGCCGCCGGCGTAGCCGATCTAGAGTTTCTGTGTGCCCACGATCAGCAACTGAGGGCGATCGTTACCCACTTAACGGACCGCCTCCAACGGGTCCACTCGGAGGCCGAGGTTCGTGCGTTCTGTGACGAATTGGCTGCTGCCATTCGCCCCTTCAATTCGGTCGGCCTCTGCGATCCATCCGTTGACAACATGTATCATTACACGGCGGCCCCGGAAGTCTGAAGGCGTTACTCAGCATCGACCGCAAACGCGCCGTTCCAGGCCGCCGTGAGACCTGTTCGTCGTGGAATGGGTGCGAAAACAGGGGCGAGACCACGTTTTTCCCCGACGCGGTTTCACCCTATGCGCAGCGAGTTCTTGCCTGTAGGCGAGCCAGATCCGCCCCAAGTGCCCGTATCGCCGCATCTCGCTGCGCTTGACCCGGCGGAACGCTCTTTCATAACATATTAAGTTGCGTTGATGAGTCTGCCGTCGTTTTGAGGTCGGCCGCGATTTACCGGCTCTCGCGAAGCACACAGGCATTGATACGCACCCACCGCGTTCATTCCCCACCCACATTCCCACGAAAGGCGGCCGCGGATGGCTTGGTGTTTCAAGTTGCATTGCCTGCCCGGCAGCGTGGCGGTTTGTCTCGTCGGTCTGCTGCTGAGCCAGACGCCGGCAGCCGAACCTCTGCATGTGCGGATCGATCGACAGCTCGACCAAGCCAGCCTGGGGGCAGTCGCGGAGCCGGCGTCCGACGGCGAGTTTCTTCGGCGGATCTACCTCGATCTGGTCGGCTTGGTACCGCCCGCCGACGTGGCGCGTGCCTTTCTCAATGACACGTCGCCGGATAAACGAGTCGCGGTGATCGATCGCCTGCTGGCGACGCCCGAACATGCGAGGTACCTGGCGAGCGTGTTTGACATCATGTTGATGGAGCGTCGGCCCGAAAAGCACGTTAAGCGCGCCGCTTGGGAAGCGTATCTGCTCGACTCCTTCGCACAGAATAAACCGTGGGATCAGTTGGCCCGCGAAGTCTTGGGCGCCGATGGCACAGACGAGAAGGTTCGCGCCGCGGCAGCCTTCTATCTGTTTCGAGACGGCGAGCCAAATTTGCTGACGCGCGATACAGGACGCGTTTTCTTCGGTATGGACTTGCAATGTTGCCAGTGCCATGACCATCCCTTGATCGACGATTACTACCAGGCCGACTACTACGGCATCTTCGCATTTCTGAATCGCGGGTTTCTGTTCACCGACGCCAGTAAAGAAAAGAAGGTTTTCTTTGCCGAGAAGGCGGAAGGGGATGTCAAGTTCACCTCCGTATTCACCAAGGAAAGCGGACGGACCCGCCCCCGGTTGCCGGGCGACGTTCCCATCGATGAACCGATCTTCGCGGCTGGCGACGAATACTTAGTGAAGCCGGAAAATAAGGTCCGCCCCGTTCCCAAGCATAGCCGCCGCGCGAGACTGGCCGAGCTGGCGACCAACGGCGAGAACATGCTGTTCAATCGCAATATCGTCAATCGCTTGTGGGGGCATATGCTGGGGCGTGGCATGGTCGATCCGGTTGATCTGCAGCACCCGCTTAACCCGGCCGTGCATCCCGCTTTGCTCGACCTGCTGGCCACAGAATTCGTGGCCATGAAGTTTGACATTCGGGCGCTGCTGCGAGAGCTGGCGCTGACCCGAACCTACCAGCAGTCACTCAAGACACCGACTAGCCTCGCCGCGCAAGCCAAGTTGGCAGCCGAGCAATTGCCGGGACTCACCGAACGCCGCAGCGTGGCGGCCACGACGTTGAATGCGGCCAGGGAACAGGCGGTCACGGCGCGGAAGGCGTTTGACGTGGCCCAAGCCGCGGCGCTGGCGGTCGCGGACGAGCACAACACAGCCAATGCCGTGGTTGCAACGTCCCAAAAGAAAGCCGACGAAGCCGCCAAAAAGCTGAGCGAGTCAATGGCGGCGCTGGTCGCCAGCCAGGATGTCGCTCAAGCCCTGACGACCGCGGCCGAAAAGGCGCAACTCGCGGTTGCCAAATTGCCCAAAGAGAAGGAACTTGCCGCCGCCGCTGCCACCATCGCGGCGCGGGCCAGCACGTTGGGCAAAGAAGTGGCCGCAGCACAACAAAAAGTGGACGATCTACAACCGGCAAATCTGGCGGCCGCCAAAGCACTTGCCGATGCCAAGGCCGCCGCCGCGGAAGTTGCCAGTCGCTTGACCGTTGAGAATCAGAAGCTGGAAGCGACGCGTGCACCCGTCCAAACAACGGCCGCTGCCTTGCTGGTTGCCCAGTCAGGACTTGCGGAAGTCGATAGCCAGTTGGCACTCGTCAACGACCTGGCCGCACTGCATCAGCTGCAGGCGACCGCCGCCACGGCCGACATGGCGCTGAAAGCCATGAATGCCAGCTTGGCCGGCGTGCGTCAAGAATTGGAAGTCGTTACACAAGGACTGCCGCCGTTACTGGCCGCAGTGACGACCGCGACAGCGAAGCAGGATGAGGCAGGCAAGGCGTTACAGCAGGTCGCGTCGCAGGTCACAGCGGCCCAGGAGGCCGCGACACTGATTGCCACGGCCGCCGCCACCGCCGAAGTTGCCGCCGGCAAGCTCCCCAAGGACACCGAACTCAAGAAGGCGGCTGGTGTCGTCGCTGCCCGCAGCACCGCGCTGGCGGCTGAGTTGGCGACACTTCAGAAGGAACTCGCTGAGAAGCAGGTCGCGGCCAAAGCGATGACGGCACAGCTTGGCGATGCGCAGGCGAAGGAGGCCGCGGCAAGACAGCGAATGACCGAACTGGCCCAGCGCATTGCCAGCGACGAGGCGAAGCTCCCGGACTTGGAAACCGGCATGCGGGAAGCCCGGCACGCTGCCGGCGAGCGCGAAGCGAAGCTGCTGGAGGGATGGGGCGAACGGTTTTTTGCCTCCCCGCTGGTTCCCATCAGCCCCGAGCAGATGGCGTGGAGCCTGATGCAGGTGACCGGTCAGATTCAGCAGCAACGGGCCGCAGCCAGCGCCGCGGTCGATAAGACCTTGCCAATTGATCCGAAGAATCCCAACGATCCGGCGCAATTGTCAGCCAGGGAAGCGGCGATCGAAAAAGAGGTGCACACCAAGCTGCGTCCGAATGTCAAGAAGTTCGTTGACCTGTTTGGCCACGCTGGCGGGCAGCCGCAGACTGATTTTTTTGCAACCGTCGATCAGGCATTGTTCTTTGCCAACGCGGCCACGCTGCAGTCCTGGTTAAATCCGGGAGCGGGAAATCTGACCGACCGCCTGAACAAGCTCGAAGATCCGGCGGCCTTTGCCGAAGAACTCTATATCAGCGTCTTGACACGCCGCCCCAATAACGATGAAGTGGCCGATGTCGCCAGTTATCTGGCCGCACGTCCCAAGGAGAAGCTGGCTGCCGCCAAGGAAATGGCTTGGGCCTTGATGAGTTCCGCAGAGTTTCGTTTTCGTTATTGATGACCCAGTTTGAATTCACAATCCCACATTGATCAGCGCCGTAGCGTTCCGTCCCAGTCCTGACGGGCGACTGGAAGATCGCTTGCGATGGCGATTACGTGATGCCGCTAACCACAGGAATTAAGTCATGAAATGCTCATACGCATGCGGATCGTCCGACCACTTGCTGGCGAGGAGGCAGTTCATGGGCGCGTTGGCGGGCGGCACGCTGGCTAGCGGCGCGGTGGTTGGTGGGTTGGGCGCCCTGGCCGCCCCGGCCGCTTCGCAGCAATTGGCCAACGCGCAGAAGCGGGTGCTGGTCGTCAACATGGCCGGCGGCTTAAGCCAGTTGGAGAGTTGGGATCCGAAACCGGGGACGCCGACGGGCGGGCCATTTCGCGCCATACCGACGTCGGTTCCCGGCATGCATATCTGCGAATTACTGCCGGAGACCGCCAAGCAGATGCACCACCTCTCCCTGGTGCGCAGCATCAACACCAAAGAGAACGACCACGGCAAGGGGCAATACATGATGCAGACCGGTCGGCGCCGGACGCCGGCTGGTGATTTTCCGCGTCTGGGCGCTGTTGCGGCCAAGGCGCTCAACAACCCCGCTAACTCCCTGCCCGGTCACATCGTGATTTCCGCTGGTGGAAGTGGCAGCCGCAGTAACGACGCAGCGTACCTGGGGCCGCAATTTGCCAGCATCTCAATGGGCAACGGCAAGCCACCCCAGAATACCGACCGCCCGGCTGCCGTGAGCGAGGCGTCCGAGCTGCAGCGGCACGCGTTTCGTCGCCGTGCGAATGATCGCTTCGCCCAGCGACGACGCACCGCGATGACCGATGCGTATACCGCGAACTACGAACAGGCGCTTGAACTGATGAAGCAGCGTGACGTGTTCGACGTCTCCAAGGAGCCGCAAGCGGAACTTGACCGCTACGGAAAACATGACTTTGGGCGCCACTGCTTGCTCGCCCGGCGACTGCTGGAAAACGACATTACCTTCGTTCAGGTCACGCATTCGAACTACGACACGCACAACGAGAATTTCAACTTCCACCTGGAACAGCTGGACGAATTTGACTCGCCCTTCGCCACCCTGATTGCCGATTTGGCCGATCGTGGCATGCTGGAGAGTACCTTGGTGGTGGTGCTGTCCGAGTTCGGTCGGACTCCGAACATCAATCAGAACTACGGTCGCGACCATTGGGGAACCGCCTGGTCGATCTGCCTGGGCGGCGCGGGAATTCAACGTGGCGCCATCATCGGGAAGACCAACGGCAATGGTACCAAGGTCGAAGATCGCGAGGTCGATCACGGTCACCTGTTCCATACCTACTTGCAAGCCGTGGGCGTCGATTCCACCGACCATTTCGATATCGATGGTCGCGCCATGCCGATTGCGGACCCCGCCTACCAGGCGATTGATGAACTGCTGGCCTAGTCCGTGATTTGGCGGTAAGATTGGCGTTTCGCCGTCGCAAGCAGGGGCCATGCAGTCTGGTCATTCACTGACCGACCGCCTCTCCAACGCCAGCAAAGATTCATGACCGACGCCAGCGGCAAGCCACAACCATCCCCGCTTGCTGACTTGGCCCGCCAGGTTGGCCACGCGATGCAGGTCGATCAGTTTCGTCTCCGTCGTTCGTTGCGCAACATGGAACAGGCCGCACGGCAGGGCAAACCGATCGATCGCCAGCGCGCGAAGCTCGCTCGCGATCTGGAGCGTTCCGTCGCGACACGCAATCGCCGAGCGTCGGCCCGTCCGACCCTTGACTTCGACTTGGACTTGCCAATTCTCGCTCGGCGCGACGAAATCGCGGCGGCCATTCGCCAGCATCAAGTTGTTGTCATCTGCGGAGAAACCGGCTCCGGAAAATCGACTCAGTTGCCGAAGATCTGCCTGGATATCGGACGCGGGGTCGCCGGTTTGATCGGGCACACGCAGCCGCGACGGGTGGCGGCGCGGACGATTGCCGCGAGACTGGCCGACGAGCTGAAGTCGTCGATCGGCGAGCACGTTGGTTTTCAAATTCGATTTTCCGATACGACCAAACCGCATACGTATATCAAGCTGATGACCGACGGCATCATGCTCGCGGAAACGCAAGGTGATCGCTACCTCGAACGTTACGACACGATCATTATTGACGAGGCGCACGAGCGGTCGCTGAACATTGATTTCCTGATCGGCTACCTCAAGAATATCCTGCCCAAGCGGCCGGATCTGCGTGTGATCATCACCTCCGCCACGATCGATGCGACAAGCTTTGCCGCGCATTTTTCGACCGACCAGCATGAGGTTCCCATTATCGAAGTTTCCGGCCGGACGTTCCCGGTCGAAGTCCGTTATCGGGCCTTCGAACCTGAGGACGACACCGCCGAGCCGCCATCCTTGGCCGATCAAATTGCCGAGGCGGCGAGCGAGTTGTGTGGGGAAGGGCCGGGTGACATTCTGGCGTTCTTGCCAACCGAGCGTGAGATCATGGAAGTGGCCAAACGCCTCCGCAGCCGCTCGCTCGCCGGCCCCAACAAGGTGCAGATTCTGCCTCTCTACGGGCGACTCTCGACGGCCGAGCAAAACAAGGTTTTCAAGACCACCGGTAGCCAGCGGCGCATGGTGTTGGCAACCAATGTCGCCGAATCGTCCGTGACGGTGCCCGGGATCCGCTACGTGATTGATACCGGCACCGCACGCATCAGCCGCTATTCTCCCCGATCGAAAGTCCAGCGGTTGCCGATCGAACCGATTTCGCGCGCGTCCGCCGACCAACGCAAGGGGCGGTGCGGCCGTCTAGGACCTGGGATTTGTATTCGGTTGTTCAGTGAAAAGGACTATTCCAGTCGCGATCAATATACGACTCCCGAGATCCGCCGCACCAATCTGGCGGCGGTCATTCTGCGGATGCTGGCGCTGCGCTTGGGGGCGGTCGACCAGTTCCCATTTCTCGATCCGCCACGCACCGATGCAATCAACGACGGCTACAAGACCCTGTTTGAGCTCGGCGCGGTCGACGCCCATCGTCGGTTGACGGATGTCGGCAAGCAACTCAGCCGACTTCCCATCGATCCCCGCATCGGCCGCATGATCGTGGCGGCCGATCAGGAAAGCTGTCTGCACGAGATGTTGATCATCGCGGCGGCGCTCGAGGTCCAGGACGTTCGTGATCGGCCTGTCGAGAAGCAGAAACAGGCGGACGAGGCCCATGCCAAGTTCGCGCACGACGACTCGGATTTTCTCACGCTGCTGAACCTGTGGGATTTCTTCCATGGTCTCCGCGATAAGCTCTCGCGGAGCCAGATTCGGCGGGCCTGCCAGCAGAATTTCCTCTCCTTCATGAGGATCCGCGAATGGCAGGACGTGCATCGACAACTCCGGCAGTTGGCGACCGAGAACGGTCTGCAGGTCTCGGCGCGTAAGAACGACTCCGACGCCATCCACCGCGCCCTGTTGTGTGGGTTGTTGTCGAATGTCGCGATGCGCCGCGACGGGAACGAATACGAAGGGGCAGGCGGAACGTCGTTTTTTGTCTGGCCCGGCTCCGCTGCGTTCACCGCGAAACCGAAGTGGGTGGTCGCCGGCGAAGCCGTGGAAACGTCGCGCCGTTATCTACGTACGGTTGGTCGCATTCAGCCGAATTGGATCGAACCGCTGGCAGCGCATATTGTCAAGCGATCCTACACGGACCCGTTTTGGTCGCGCAAAAGCGGCACCGTCATGGCCTATGAGAAGGTGACGCTGTTTGGCCTGCTGATTGTCGCCGGCCGCCGTCAACCGTATGCCAAGCACGATCCGATTGTCGCGCGACGTCTCTTCATCGAGCATGCGCTGGTCGGGAACGACTTTGATTCCGAGCCAAAATTTGTGCAGCACAATCGTCGGCTGCTGGCGGACTTGCAGGCGATGGGGGACAAGTCGAGGGCCACCGATTTTCTTGTCGGCGACAGTGTCCAATACGAGTTCTACGACGCCCGGTTACCAGAGCAGGTCTACGACGCCGCGTCGCTGAACGCGTGGCTCAAACGCGCCTCGCGCGCGCAGGCCGATCAGCTGAAGATGACGCTGAACGACTTGATTGGCGAGTCCGATGCCCAGGAGCAGGGGGCCTTTCCCGATCGACTCAACGCAGGTTCGCTGGACCTGGAGATCGACTATCGATTTCAGCCGGGTGATGAAGATGACGGCCTGACGATTTCGGTTCCCAAAGAAGGGCTCCAACAACTTGATGCCCGCAGGCTCGAGTGGTTGGTTCCTGGACGCGTCGAAGAGAAACTGACCGCCCTGATTCGCTCGTTGCCCAAAGCGGTGCGGCGGAGCTTTATTCCCGCGCCGGACGTGGCACGCCGCGCTGCCGAGATGATGCCGTTCGCACAGGGCGATTTCCTTGGCGTGGCGGCCGAGACGTTAAGCAAGATCGGTGGCGAGCCATTGGCGGCCAGCGACTTCAAGCTTGAAAAACTGCCGCATCACCTACGGATGAATGTTCGGGTCGTTGACGAAGCGGGCCAGCCGGTGGCCGAGGGCCGCGATCTGGAGGCCTTGGCTGCGGAGATCGGAATTCAAGGGCCGAGCGATGGGAACGTGGTCTCCGATGAAAACTGGCAGCGCACGGGGCTGAAGACTTGGGACCTCGACGAACTCCCCCCAAGCGTTACGATCCGCCGCGGCGACTTTGTCCTCGAAGCATTTCCCATGCTGCAGGACGATGGCGATTCCGTGTCGTTGGGCCTGGCCACCACGGCAGCGGTTGCCGAGGCGCATTCGCGCGCGGGGCTGCGGCGGCTTTTCTACCTTGCTGAACACCGTGAATTGAAGTCGCAGGTGCACTGGCTGCCACTGATTGACGAGTCACAAGTCTATGCATTGACGATGCGGCATACGCGCGATCTTCGCGAGCAGTTGATGGAGTTGGCCGCAGAATTGGCTTTCCTCCGAGGGCAGGCGTTACCGCGGGATGCCATGTCATTCGCGGCGGCCCGTGACCGTGGCCGTCAGCAGTTGCTGGTCGCTGCCCAGGAGCTAGGCAAGCTGATTGCGCCGTTACTGAGAAGATATCATGATGCCGAAGTCGCGCTCGATAACGCCCCATCCGGCAAACTGAGCGAGCCCGTTGCGGACATGCGACGGCAGTTGACGCGGCTGACCCCTGAAGGCTTTTGGTGTTCCACACCATGGACGTGGTTGACCCAATATCCCCGCTATTTCCAGGCGATCACAGCTCGCTTGGAAAAGCTCCGGGCGGGAGGTGGAGTCCGCGATCAGCAGGCGATGGACGAACTAGTCAGGCATCAGGCCCGCTACAACGAGTATGTTGAATCGAACCAGGTTCGCGATGAGAGTCGTGCGGTGCTCGACGAATATCGTTGGATGCTGGAGGAGTATCGTGTTTCCCTGTTTGCCCAGCAGTTGGGAACGTCGATCAAGATCTCGCCGCAACGGCTCGACAAGCAATGGGCCAAACTGTAAACGACTGTCCGCTGCCGCGCTGAAGGCTCGCTTGGCGACCGGTGCCGTCCTCGACGTTCCGAATTCCATCCGCGACCGCCGTGCGCCGAATCCATTCTGCCAATCGCGGAATCGGGTCGGGGAGATTTACATTGGTCCTGCGATTTACCAAGATAGTGATTCGCCGCTTGACCACCAAGGAACCCGTGTCCCTGTTGGACCCGCGACGAGAGATCGACGTAGCGCCATCGTCGCAACCAATCGCTGGGCAATGTAACTGATCAAGAGGAAGAAGCCATGCCAATCGAGTCCGTTCCGAAGACCGAACTCAAATACTATCTCCTCTGCTTCGACACCAGGTTGCGCGAACGCACGGACGACCCGGACGGAAATTTGGCTCAGCAGGTCGTGGACGTTGTCCGAGACGAGCCGATCACGGATGTGTTCTTGATGACGCACGGTTGGATGGGCGATGTGCCGGCGGCTCGACTTCAATGCAACAACTGGATCGGCGCGATGGCGGCTCAGACGGCGGATATGGAGC
>JAUIHJ010000131.1 GCA_030432015.1 bacterium | reverse complement strand
CGTGCCGTTGCCTTCCTGGATCGAACGCAGCTTCTCCAAGAAATAGGCCCAGTCCTCCATATACCAGATGTCGGCCTGCGTGAACCACTTGAGCTTATCCAGGTCTTCACCGTGGTGCGTCATCTCATGGTAGTTGTATGGGTTGCCCTTGTCACGCCACGCACCAGTACCGTCCTGGCCATCCATCCGCGCCAGATAGGAAATCACACGCGTACTATCCGTCTGCAGTGCCAAGGCGATGACGTCGTACATCAGGCGCTGATAGCGTCGATAGTCGAGCCCTTTCTTGTCCGGGTCAAGTGATTGTTCCTGGCCAAAGTCGAGTTCCGCGACGTTTGGCTTCGGCCTGCGAAGCCAGTCCTTTTCATCCTGCATCCGCCGTTCCAGGTCACGAATTCCGGTAAGGTATTCGTCGAGCTTACGGCGGTCGCCAGCGCCCAGCAGGCTGTTGAGTCGGCCAGCCTCCTCGCGAAGGGAATCAAGCACGCTGGCCCGGCGAATGAACTCGGCTTCGCGGGCATCGAGCGTATCGGCCGTCTCGTGCCGAAACAACTGATCGAACAGAATGTGCGGGCGATTCTCGGACGGGATCGGCGTTCCGCTCGGGCTCCAGGAGAGCGTCTGATCGTAGTAGCCGCCGAATCCCGTGCCCCGTTTGATGCCCAGCGTGAGCGACGGAAATCGCGTCTGGCGGCCGACGGCAGCGGCCAGTTCCTGGTCACACGAAACACGAAGCGTCGCCCCCGCGCTGCGCGTGTTCGTGCCGGTCAGGAAGGTACGATCGCCGACGTGGCCACCCGAGTGCGTCAACTTCAGTCCCGAAATGACCGTGAAGTCGCGCCGCAGTGCCGCCAGCGGTTTCAAGATCGGCGTGATGGCGTAATCAAGTCCGGTATCCGCCGGCGTAAAGTCGCGGCCATTGATCCCCAGCCCGAAGAAACAGAAGACGGCGCGCCGCGGCGTTGCCGCTAACTCATCCGCATTCGATCCAGCCGCGATGGACGACGCCGCGTTAATGCTCGTCGCCTCCAGCCACGGCAGGGCCAACGTCATGCCGGCCCCGCGTAAGAACGCGCGTCGCGGCAGGGCGGTCTGACGGCGAGGGCATTCCACGGTAGCGCTCCTACTTTGTCCTGAACGGTTCGCTGGCCACGATCCCATGGATCAGCGATTGAATCTGATAGTCGTCCTGCTGCAACCGATGGACCAGCGACTCGAGCAGACGATGGTCCGGGTATCCAACCGGACGCCCCAGCGCATAGGTTACCATCTTGACACACAGCGCCCGCGCGAATTTATCTTTCTGGGCCATCAGGCCGGCCTTGTACTGCTCGAGCGTGGTAAAGCGACGACCGTCTGGAAACGCGCCACTGACATCCAGCACGGGAGCATCGGCGCCACGAAACCCTTCGCCGTTAAATCGCTCGCGCCAGGCACCGATGGCGTCGTAATTTTCTAACGCCAGCCCATACGGATCCAACTTCGCATGGCACGAGGCGCAGACGTCGTCACGTCGGTGCCGTTCGAGTCGCTGGCGCACCGTCAGATCGCGGCCGCCCGTATTCGGCTGAATCTCGCCTGCGTTCGGCGGCGGACTGTTGGGCGGATCATTGAATAACTCGCGCAGGACCCAGGCGCCCCGGCGCATTGGTAAGGTTCGCGTGCCATCGGACAGGTAGGTCATCAAGCCCGCCATCCCCAGGACACCGCCGCGATGGACATCTGGTCCAATAGCGACCCGTCGAAATTCACTGCCTGTCACACCCTCAATGCCATAATGCCACGCCAACCGCTGATTGATCATCAAAAAGTCACTATCGATCAATGTCGTAATTGGCAAGTTCTTGTTCAGCACTTTGGCAAAGAAGGCAAACGGCTCGTGCTGAGAAGCGGCTTCCAGAGCCGCGTCGTAATCCCGGTATTCCGCAGCCGGCTTGATCGAACCGTAATCGCGCACCGACAGCCACTGACCGGCAAAATTCTTCACAAACTGCTGCGCCTTCGCATCGGCCAACATGCGATCAACCTGGGCGGTGAGAGTCGTCGTTTCATGCAGCGTTCCGTCGGCCGCGAGTTGCCGCAGTTCATCATCCGGCATTGTACTCCAGAGAAAATACGACAGGCGTGACGCCAGCTCATAGTCGTTCAGTGGCCGAGGCTGCGATGGATCGCCCGCAGGTTCTTGCAGGAATAAGAATCCTGGGGCACAGAGCACTCGTTGCAAACCGAGTCGCATCGCGGCGTGAAACGACAGGCCTCCCTTGGCTTGCGCATCGGTAACGACCGCGACAACGGCAGCGATTTCCTGGTTGGTCACCGGTCGCCGATATGCCCGGGGAAGAAAACGGGCGAAGATCTCCTGCACATACGCATGGTCCTGCCGACCGTCACCCGCAAAGAACAACGCCTGGTGGCTGGCCGGCGGCCACGCTTTCTGGATCGGACCTTCAATTTCGATCGATTCGAGCAACAGCCGCGGCAACTGATCAAGATCGAATTCGGGGTTATAGATGTTGGCAACGCCGGTCCATGCGTTCAGTTGCTGTTCGACAACACGCCGCTCGTTCTTCAGCGCGGCGACCTCCGCCTGGGGTGCGAGGTTCGTGGCAGCGCGTTCCAGCAGGCCCCGCAACCGCGTCCACTGCGAAAAGAGCTGGACATAGCCGGGCTCGCGAATGACCGCGTCTTCGGTGTGATTCCACAGCAGGTTGAAGACCTGCGGGCCTTTCACTTCCCCATTGACGGGACCGCGCAGGAAGAGCGTCGCCTCGGTCACTCCAGATTCATCGAGCAACACGTCTCGCTCGACCTGAATCGGCGAATTCATGGCGTACTGCAACTTGAAACGATTGAGCTCGATCCGTCCGCGATTGTCGACGGTGGCGCGAATGCGGACCCGGTAATAACCGTCCTGCGTGACCGCCTTGGAAATAGCAAAGTGCGCGACCACGCCCCAGCCCCGATATTCGCGGCGATACGTCGGCCCGCCTTGGATGTGTTCAATATGGGTCGGATGGACGATCCGGTTCTTTGCGCCCCGAGGAATGGTGTGCTCGAATCCTGGAAAGACCGGCACGCGATCGGGTGCCGGCTTGAGGCGTTGGATGTCAAAGCGGTTCTCAAGGCGATTGGTCTGTGGCGGTTCGGTCACGATCGCCCGCTCGGCGAGCTTCGCTGCGACTGCCAGACTCCGTTCAATTTGCGTCAGGTCGAAGAATAAGGCCGCGCCGAGCCGATCGAATCCCTCGGCCAGCCCGTCTGCCGGCAATTCTTCGGTAAGCGGCAACACGACCTGTTCGTCCAGTCGCAGAAGATCGCGGACGGTGTTGGCGTATTCGATGCGATTCAACCGCCGCATCGGTATCCGACCGCCGGCGTTCTTGGCGCTGCGTTCCACGTCGCGCAAGCGGTCGTGGACCCAGTGGGTGACGGCGGCCGTCTGATCGGTATCCGGCCGCGGTCGATCGGCCGGCGGCATTTCCCCTGCAGTGAGCCGATCGATGACTTCCTTCCACTGTTCAGCCGCACTGGCCACGGTGAAATCGGTCCCAATCTGATCGATTCGATAGCCGGCCTTGGCCGTCTCCGCCCCGTGGCACGGCAGGCAGTGTTGGGTCAGGAAAGGCTGGATCGTCTTGGCGTAGTCCGTTGCTGTGTGCGGACGTTGATCTTGCGAGTCGGCGGTAGCGGCGACCGGGGCGTCGCCACGCAACTCGTCGCCGAGCACGCTGGTGTCAGCACTCAAGTTGCAAACTGCGAGGACGGCCGCGAGTCGGTACGCCGTCATCGTGAATTGTGGATTGCCGCGCTGTGGCATTGGTTCTCGCCGCTCGAGCTAGGGCTGGGGCTGCCGGATGCGAAATCTCCACCACCAGTATACGCGGTGTGCACGTGCCGCCCTACGCTCCGGCAGAGGCCGCCGCCACGGCACGAGCGGAGTGCAGCACGCCGGCAGCAGCAATAAGTCAGACAACCTCGCCGAGCGGACTCGTTCAGTATCGGCCTTCGAGCCCTAGCGTGAAGCCGTGCGCGATCAGCGAACTCTCCGCGTCAACACGATACGCGCCGTTGCTGACCTGCTGTTCCGACGCCAAAGCGACGCCGGACAGAAAGGTCACTTCGTACCCGCCACGGAAAAAAAGCCAGTCGCGGACCGCATACGATCCAGTCACTCCGACGGAGCCCAGGAAGGCAACGTGGTGTGCATCGTCAGTGAAGTCGCGTCCGTAAACATCGCCGTCGGCCGACATCTCGGAATACCGTTCGCGGATGCTTCCCCGTGCATGGTTGTCGAAGATGCCGGCCTTGAGCGCGGTATTGAGTTGCCAACAACAAGTCTCAAGGAGTACTGCGTCGAAGAGAAACTGAACGCCGTTGAGCGTATTGTCGGCCGCGCCGGCATACCGGAACGTCAGCGTGTCGGGGGCGGGGGCCTGGGTGCCGCCGGTCGCGTCATCGAACCCGGTCCCTGGTCCGCTGATCAACGTGAGCCCACCGGCGGCGGAGTCGGTCAAGTCAGCAGGGGATAGCCCGCCGCTAAAGGGACCGCCACCGTCGTCGAGCGCCCGAAACGAACCGGACAGGGAAGCACTGGCGAATTCATCCAGCGTCGCACGTGCGTATCCAATTCCACCCCGCCATGCTCGACGGCCGTAACCAGTCCGCTTCCGTGGCATCAGGTTCAATTCGAACAAGTTCAACTCGCTGCGATACGCCGTCACCAGCGTGGGCGGCGCATCGGCGAAGAGGCCACCATCGTCGGGTCCAAAGCCGTCCAACTCGTCCGTCGCGGTGGCTGCCGATGCGGCTGCGAATATCGGTGAAAACAACGTTGTCTGATCAATAAAACTCTGGCCCAACCAGGCACCGCTCACGTTGATCCCCTGGTCAAATGACACGCCGGTTGTCAGTTCGCGGGCGCTACTGGCGGTCCATGGACTGATATCCGCATAGGCGGCGGCGAGTTCCCAGTTGCCAATTCCGATGGCGCCGCGGAGCCGAAACCCGCTCTCGGGCCCGGACTCGAAATCACCGAAGTTCGCCGCATCACGGCCGCCCACAATGTCGTGAGATGCACGGCGGCCGCTGCGGGACATGCTGAGCCAATCGACTTCCCAGCGAATACTCGTGGCACATGCACACGTTGCGGGCCCGCATCCGCAGCACGCTTCGCTTGTGTCCATTGCGCGATCCAACTCGGGTTCGGGCGCCAGCGGTCGCTGGGGTGGAGCGTCCGGGACAGGCGGATACACCTCGTTTCCGTTGAGCCCCTCGGAGACATAATAGGGCGCCGGCGGATCGTAGATCGTCTCGGCCAGGGGCGGCCTGGAGACTTGAAACTCAGGCACGGTCTGTGCAACGCCATGACGGACCGTGACGACGGTCAATCCAGTCAGCGTTAGCAGCAGAATGGCGTGTTTCATCGTCGAGTCCTGGCGAAGGGAGTGACGCAACCTCCATTTTGCATTCAACCTGACCGACCATCCCTGATCGTCGCGACGACCGCCTTGCCCACACAACGGGCAACGATCCCGAAAGTTCTGATCGGTTGCGGCGCAACGAAACGCCACGGGCAATCGCCGCTTTCTTGGTCGTTTCGATGGTGACGAACGGGTCGATCAGACGGCTCGCTCGTTTCGCGAAAAGAAGGCCGCCCGCAGGTTGGAGGCGACTGTCGATTGTACCGGCGAACCCGACGCCGCTGGCGTCAGTCGCGATGGATGGTGCGAATTCCCTGATCAGGCGAGGCGAACAGCGCGGAAAACGGCGACGGCACCGCGCATGACGATCGTGCCGTCAGCAGCGGATACCCGGCGTCGGCGTTGCGTTGCTCTCCCTGGGCGCCGGCGGTAAGATCTGGACATGCTGATCGCACGATCCGATGATGGCAGTATCGGGACCGGAATTCGCAGCCATCGCCGCGGCCAACAAAATCGTTACATCGAGGCATCCACATGAAGCGTATCCCCCGCCGACGATTCCTGTATGTCCTTGCCGGCGGCGGGGCAGGTCTGGCCGTCGCGGCGCCGTTGGCCACGTTACCATGGCAAGTGCCTGCAACGGGCCGCCACGCGGGCACGGCAGATGATCCTCAACAAGCCCCGCGCAATCGGATCACACGCACCGCCTGGGCGTTGGGTTCGGATGTGACGATCACCGCCCTGCACGAGGATGAGGCACTCGCCCGCGGCGCCCTGGATTCGGCGTTCGAGGAACTCGAAACGGTCGAACGCGTGATGAGCATCTACCGGCCCGAGAGCCAACTGAGCCGGTTGAATCAAGCCGGCGTCTGTAACGATCCGCACCCTTACCTGATTGAGGTCTTGCAGGCTGCCGCAGCCATGTCACGTCGCACGGTCGGCGCCTTCGATGTCACGATCCAGCCACTCTGGGAGACATACTGGTCCGCCCATGGCCGCGGAACGCAACCGACCGCCGCAGACATTGACGCAGCACGTCGGCGGATTGATTGGCGACACGTGGAGATCTCGACGCGGCAGGTGCGATTACACGGAACGGGCACGGCCGTCACCCTTAATGGGCTCGCACAGGGTTATGCTGCCGACCGCGCAACGGCGGCTCTTCAACAGCATGGCATCGAGCATGCGTTGATCGACACGGGTGAGTTCGGCAGTTTGGGGCAGGGAGCCAACACCAACGGCTGGAAAGTTGGAATCCAGCACCCACGCCACGATGAGGCCTTGATCGCGGTCGCCAAACTGGCGGGGCGCTGCCTGGCAACGTCGGGCGACTATGCCACCAAGTTTGGCCCGGACTTCACAACGCACCATCTGCTCGATCCGCGAACGGGCTATTCGGCAGCCGACCTGGCGAGCGTTTCGATCGTCGCCGAATCAGGGCTCGCCGCTGACGCGCTATCGACGGCAGCCTTCATCTTGGGGTTTGACGACGGACGCGCCTTGGTCGCTGAGACGCCGGGAGCCGACGCGTTGTTTGTCACCAAGGACGGTCGCACCTGGTCCAGCTCCCATTTCCCTTTAGATGAAACGGCATAGTCCCGTGAAGGCGCACCTCAAATGTCTGTTCACCATCTGCTGGACGATTCTCATGTTCGCTCTGGCGCGTTCCGCCGTCGCGGATAGCGTTGAATTCCTCAGTGGCGCCAAGGCAGAAGGGACCGTCACCGCCATTCGCAAGGCGGCAAAGGAATTTGACATCGAGGTCAAGATCGGCACACGGACACTGGTGCGAACTTACACCTTTGACAAAGTGCACGCCGTCACGATGAAAGGCAAGCGGTTTGTCTTGACGCCGTTGCCAGCCAATCCAACGGGGGCCGGCGCCGCGGCCAAGGGAACTTCTGTCGCGAGCGAAACCGGGCTCCAGACGCGCGACCAGGTCATGCGCCAGATTGACCAGATTGGACGCACGCCGCCAGACTGGTTCGAGGCGACGCCGCTGAACTACCCCCAGTCGCTCGACCTGACCTGGCCGCTAAAGCCACCGAACAAAGGCTGGAATAACCAGAAGAACATCGGGCAATACCTTTGGGACATCATCAATCCGAATCCCAGCCGTTGGCGCTCGGGAATTCGCTTGGTGCATCACGAGATGACAGTGCACAAGCAGGATCCAGAACTCTTGCAGCGCGACATGAAGTCACTCGGAACCATGTACTTTCAGCTCTTCCAGGATTATCCACGGGCGGCGTTTTGGCTGCTGCAAGCCAAGGTCGACAAAGGCGACGTGAATGCCGTGATGCTGGGTGAGTGTTACTGGCGGATGGGAAATCGGCAAATGGGCCTGGACATGCTGAACTCCAGCCGCTTGCCGATGCAGGCGATCAAGTTACTGGGTGACATGGGTGAAACAGACCGGGCGATTCGTTTGGCGGATGCCTTTGCCAAAGGCCGCCAACCCCACGAGGCCTACCTGTTGGCGGGTGATGCGTGCCGCGCTGCCGGCCGCCTTCCACAGGCGATCGCGTATTACCAGAAGGTTCTTGATGCGCCGGACGCGCGGAACCAGGAATACACGGCGCGATATTCCGGACGCGCCACCGATAGTATGGAGGCGATCCGCTTGATCCACCGCGCAAACGTGGCCCAGGTCGCCGACGGGACGTATCGCGCGTCCAGCATTGGCTACAACGGAAACCTGGAAGTCGAAGTCAAGGTTGCCGGGCACCGTGTGACAAGCGTGACCGTGACGCAACATCGGGAGAAACAGTTTTACGCCGCGCTCAGCGACACGCCAGCCAAGATTCTCAAGAAGCAATCGATCCAGGGGATCGACGCAACCAGTCGGGCGACGATTACATCGCAGGCGATTGTGAATGCAACGGCCAAAGCGTTGGCCAAGGGTGCCCCATGACGCCGCCGGGCGGAGGGCAGTCGCTGCGTCGCGCCGTTCTGGGGGGCGCGCTGGTCCTGCTTGGCCTTGCCTGCGGGCACGTCGCGTGGCGCCAGGCGACCATGGCAGGCTGGCGGTTCGATGCGATCCACAGAGCAGACCCACACGAAGGTTGGTGGCTGGTTGCACTCGCAGCCGCCATCACGTTGTTGGTCGTCGGTGCACTGCTGTTCAGCACAGGCTTGTTTCCCGGGGCCGGTACCCCGGCCGTATTTCGATTGGATTGGTACCTACCGTTCCTGCGCAAAAAGAAGGCGAAGGAAACATTGCCTGCACCGTCCTGGCTCGCACGCTTGGCGAGTCGCGTGCTACCGGCGACCTGGAGGGCCGACCGGATCACGGGGAAGCCGGGGGCAATTCGCCGCTGGCTGAAGTGGCTCGGTCCTTCGCTGCTGTCGTCCCCCTTGCGTCGTGTGGTCCAGGCCACGTGCCTGCTGGTGTTCTTGGTGCTCTTTTTTTACGTCTGCTGGCCCTATCGAGCGCGTCCCGCCGCGGAAGGGCAGCAGTTTGCCGGTTGGAAGTTTTCCGAACTGGATCACGAGTCGGGCGCGTTTCGATTCTCACACCCGAGCGATGCGGGCCCACGGCTCGAACCTGGCCAACCGGTGTTTGTCGTGGATGATGCATCTGCGGGCTCGGCCAGCGACTCTATCGCCTTCACGGTCGCCCGACAGGAGCCAGGTCATGTCGCCCTCGTTCCGCTGAACGACCTGTCCGCCGCACAGTTTGACGCATTGTTGCTTCACGGTGGCGGTTGGACGATTTGCGAGCAAATGCCCAATCGCTGGCCGTCCCACTATGCGGACGACCTGGCGTCGAAGCAGTGGCTCCCGGCTGAATTGTTCTTGGTGATCGACCCTTTGGTCAGTTTGTCGACGGCCATTGCCGCCCGCAGTTGGGTGTGGTCGCTCGCCTCGGCCGGTGCGATCCTGATCGTCTGCGTGTTGATCCCCCGAGGCTTTTGTGGCTATCTCTGCCCACTGGGCACCGTGATTGATCTGTTCGACTGGACCATCGGCAAACGCGTCACGAGGTTTCGTGTGGCCGACGACGGATGGTGGGTGCACCTCAAGTATTACCTCTTGGCCGGCACACTCGTTGCCGCCCTGGGTGGCGTCTTGGTCTCCGGCTTTGTGGCAGCTATTCCGGTCATCACCCGCGCGGCGTTGTTTCTGGGTGAACCGTTGCAAACCGCGACGCTGCGCGGCGGGCATCTGGTCCCCGCGCTGAACAGCGGCCAGTTTCTGTCGATTGCGATGTTCGCCGTCGTCTTGGGACTGGGCTTGTTGAAGCCTCGCTTCTGGTGCAAGTACGTCTGTCCCAGCGGTGCCGTCTTCTCATTAGGCAACCTCTTCCGTGTGTCCGAACGCAAGGTCGAATCGACTTGCATCAATTGCAACAAGTGCGTGGAGATCTGTCCGTTCGATGCGATCAAACCCGACTTCACCACGCGCGTGACCGATTGCACGCTCTGCCAGACCTGCGGGGGCGTCTGTCCAACGCATGCGATCAAGTTTGTCGAACGTTGGAATGTGGTCGAACTAAAGACGGCCAATGATCCGCCCACGGGTGAGACATCGTTGGGGCGCCGGGGCTTCTTATCGCTGGCGGCGGGCGCGGCGGCGGCGGTCGCCGGCGGCGGTGCGATCGCGGTGGCGACCAAGGCCAGCGGCGGGCGGCTGGCAGAGGCGGACACCAACCTTCCGGTCCGCCCACCCGGCAGCGTGCCCGAGCCGGACTTTTTGCAACTTTGTATTCGCTGCGGCGAGTGTTTCAAGGCGTGCCCCAATAACGTCCTGCAGCCCGAAGGATTTCAGCAGGGTCTGGAAGGACTTTGGACGCCGCTGGTGAATGCCGACTGGGCCGGATGCGCCTCAAGCTGCAACGCGTGCGGGCAGGTCTGTCCCACCGGAGCGATCCGAGCCCTGCCGCTGGAAGAAAAGCGGGTTGTACGCATGGGCCTGGCGATCGTCGACCAGCAAACCTGCCTGCCGCTCGCCGATCGCGAGGCCTGCCAATTGTGCGTGGACGAATGTGTGGCGGCCGGCTACGACGCCATCGAGTTCACTCGTGTGCACACGCGGGTTGACGCTGACGGTCAACCGCTGGCCGGTTCCGGGTTCCTGGCCCCGGTCGTCCTGCCCGAGAAATGCGTCGGTTGCGGCCTGTGCCAGACGCGCTGCCACGCCATCAACGCCAAGGAAAAACATCTGTTGGACGAGTCGGCAATCGTGATCGTGGCGGGAGACGGACGGGAAGATCGGCTGCGAACGGGGTCGTACATCGCGCTTCGTGAGATCGAGGCGGCGGAACGGGCCAAGACGCAACGCGCGAATTCGCCGGAAGGTGCGTACTTCGTTCCAGAAGCCGGGGCCCCGCCGGAGACAGATCCAGCGCCGGCTGACGTATCGGATGCGGAAAATCCGTTCGGGCTCCCCTAAGGCGATCCCATCTCAGCGAACGTCGTTAACCGCCGGCGGCAGATTTCACGCGATGGCGTGATGACGCGATGACGCAGTGTCATGATGACACCGTTTCTTTTTGCCGTTCTCGGCGGCTTGGCGTGCAGGACACGAACTTCGGCCACGTATCATCAGCCGGCTCGATCGTTGGCTTTGGCTCACGGGCAAGCGGTTCCCGAACTACAATAGGACCGGACTTCCGCCCTTTTCCTGGAGTTGTCACTTATGCAGTTGCCGCGTCTCCTCTACGTCGCGACCGTCGTCACGAGCTGCTGTCTCGCGGCTGGCTCCGTTCGACGTGCCGCCGCCCAAGCGAAATCCCCACCGTCGATGCAGATTGAGATCGACCTCCGCGACTTGCCGCGGAAGCTGATCCATGCCGAATTAACGGTGCCTTTGCCCCCAGCGCCCGAAGGCGAACGGACCGTTGCGTTGTGGTATCCCAAGTGGGTTCCGGGCTCGCACGGTCCGGGTGGCCCGATCGCCAATGTTGCCGGGCTCAAGATTGCCGATGCCGCGGGGAATCTGCTGCCGTGGAAACGAACGCCGGGCGAAGTCTATCGCTTAGAAGTGACCGTGCCGGGGCCTGTCCGCGAGATGCGAATTTCGTTGCGGTACATTGCCGACCAGCCGACCACCACATCCTTCGGCCACGACTGCTTTGGTGGGAGCCACCTCGGGGTCATCAGCCCCGGCACGCTGCTGTTGTACCCGGAGACGGCCGACATCGACCGCGACCAGATCGCCGTTCGTCTTCGTCTGCCACGCCGTTGGCGGTCTGCAACCGCCCTGCCATTGACGGAAGCACCGCACGACGCAGCCGGCATCCGACGTTATCAGGCCGTCTCGCTGCGGACATTCGTTGACAGTCCGATCATGTGCGGCGAGCACTACACCGCGTTCGATCTGGTCGAAGAGGACCGCCAGGCTCAGATCCCCAGCCACACGCTTCACGTTTTTGGCGACGACGCCGCTGGCTCGCAACTCGACAAAGAGGTCGTCGCCAAACTACGCGGCATGGTGACGCAAACCGCCGCGTTGATCGGTTCACACCCGTTCGACCGGTTTGATATTCTGCTGGCCGTCACGGACGAGCTGCCAAAGAATGGGCTGGAACACGCGCGGTCAACATTTAACGTATTGCCCCCCAGCTCCCTGAAGTCGCTCGACGCATGGAAAGGTTGGGATCGATTATTGATACCTCATGAATATCTCCACGCGTGGTGCGGAAAATACCGGCGGCCCGCCGGCATGGTGACCACCAACTTTCATGCCCCTCAAGATACGGAACTGCTGTGGGTCTATGAGGGACTTACTCAATACTTGGGCGAGCTGATCGAAGCGAGGTGCGGGCTGATGAGCAAGTCGGAGTTTCGCGACCGTTTGACGGTCGAACTGCGTCGCGCGGTGCACCAGCAGGGCCGCCAATGGCGCACGCTGGCCGACACCGGTGCCGCATCGCACATCCTGCGTGCCGGCAGCCCCAACTGGAGCGGCCTGCGACGCAGTCAGGACTATTACATGGAGGGAATGCTATTCTGGCTCGAAGCCGATGCGTTGATCCGCCAGCGGAGTGGCGGCGCCAAATCGCTGGACGATTTCTGCCGCAAGTTTCTCGGCTCCCAATCCCGTTCCGGGGTGCCCCTTGCATTCACGCGTCAGGACGTGGTGCAGGACTTGCGGTCGATCGCCGACGTCGACTGGGATGGACTGATCCAGCGCAGGATCGAATCCCTCCAGGAAACGTTTCAACCCGCAGTGGCCGACGAGCTGGGATACGACTTTCGATTGACACCGGATGCACCGAACATTCCCGCGACAACATTTCGCCGGACCAGCAGCGTGGACGTCCTCGACTCGCTCGGCATGAGCCTCAGTCGGGATGGCAGCGTGCAAGACCTGCTGCTCGGCAGCCCAGCGGATCGAGCTCGACTGGGGCCCGGGATGAAAGTGCTGGGCGTCAATGGTCACAAATGGAAAGGTTCACGATTGACCGCGGAACTCGTGGAACGTCAGGATGGGCGACCGATCGAATTGCTGGTCGAGGACGGCGGTGAGTTGCGAACGATTCAACTGCATTACCGCGGCGGGCCCCGCTACTGGACGCTACGGCAGCGGGAAAACGAGCCGGATCTGCTCGAAGCGATCCTCCAGGCCAGGTAACTCCGCGCCCAGGCGACCATCATGCCGTCGGGCCCTTAAGGCGATTCTGGTACTTCCGCCAAAAACGGGCCTCCGGCCAACGCATTTCCATCCGATAATAGTGAGTTCGCATTTCGAGATACTGGTCGAAACGGCGTGACACCTCAAGGTCGTACTGGGCGAAATCATGCTGGCCCCGCCCGTGTGTCCGGTCGGTGATCGCCGCGGCAGCTTGCATGCCCGTGGTAAGCGATTTCATGATGCCTTGCGACGTGATCGGGTCGTAAGCACAGGCCGCGTCGCCAATCGCCAGCCAGTCGCGACCGGTGATCTTGTCGAGCCGGTACGAAGGGGCTGGAAATCCATGCGGGGCCGGATCGACCGGTGCCAATCCGTGCACAAGTTGATGAAGGTTGGCCGTTTGCGCGACTGCCAACTGAAACCTCTCGGGCTGGTTGAAGCGATG